>JAYVME010000376.1:0-8438 GCA_043759115.1 Betaproteobacteria bacterium
AAGGGTGACTTGAAGTTGCTGGTGGCGATGACGACGCAGGGTACGCTGGCGCTGCAAAGCGCGCAGTTCATCGAGCGCATGAAGGCGATCCGCAAGCAGGAGCTTGAATTCCTCGACATCGTGTCGGAGGTGACCTCCGACATCAAGATCGGCTCGCTCCTGCAGAAGGTCATGGGCGAGGCGACGCGCATGCTGAATGCCGAACGCTCGACGCTGTTTCTCAATGACGAGAAGACCAACCAACTATGGTCGGAAGTCGGGCAGGGGCTGGAGGCGATGCAGATCCGGCTGCCGAATCACGTCGGCATCGCCGGCGCGGTGTTCACCACGGGCAAGACCATCAACATTCCCTATGCCTACGCCGATCTGCGCTTCAACCCGGCGTTCGACAAGAAGACCGGCTACTTCACGCGTTCGATTCTGTGCGTGCCGATCGTCAACCAGCGCGGCCGGATCATCGGCGTCACGCAGGTGCTCAACAAGCGCGGCGGGCCGTTCACCCACGAAGACGAATCGCGGTTGAAGGCGTTCACCGCGCAGATTTCGATCGCGCTGGAGAACGCGAAGCTCTTCGCCGACGTGCAGAACATGAAGAACTACAACGAGAGCATGCTCGAATCGATGTCGAGCGGCGTGCTCACGCTCGATGACGCCGAAAAAATCGTGACCTGCAATGCCGCGGGATTGCGCATTCTGCGCGTGGGCGCGGCGGACCTCATCAACAAGCCGGCGCAGGACTATTTCGGCGGCGCCAACGCATGGATACTCGACAAGTTGAAGCGCGTCGCCGAAACCCAGCAGCTCGATCTCACGATGGATGCGGAAATGGAGTTTGCCGGCGAGCAGCGCTCGGCCAACGTCACCGTGATGCCGCTCATCAGCGTCGAGCAGAAGCGGCTGGGCTCGATGATCATGATCGAGGACATTTCGAGCGAGAAGCGCATGAAGTCCACGATGTCGCGCTACATGGATCCGTCGATCGCCGACCAGTTGTTGTCGGCCGGCGCCGAGATACTCGGCGGCAAGAGCGTGACCGCGACCGTTCTGTTCTCGGATATCCGCGGTTTCACCACGTTGACCGAGGAACTCGGGCCGCACGCGACGGTGAGCATGCTGAACGAATACTTCGAGGTCATGGTCGAGTGCATCCAGAAGGAAGGCGGCATGCTCGACAAGTTCATCGGCGATGCGATCATGGCGGCGTTCGGCATTCCGATGGGGCACGACGACGACGAGGACCGCGCGGTGCGCGCGGCGGTATCGATGATACGCAGCCTCGCGGCGTGGAACGTGACGCGGGTGAACGAGGGCAAGAAGCCGGTCAATATCGGCATCGGGCTCAACACCGACGTCGTGGTGTCGGGCAACATAGGCTCGAAGAAGCGCATGGACTTCACCATCATCGGCGACGGTGTCAACCTCGCGGCGCGGCTGGAATCCGCATGCAAGCAGTACGCGGCGCGCATTCTGATCAGCGAGTTCACCTACAAGAAGCTGCGCGGCACCTACCGCACGCGTGAAATCGACCTCGTCGTGGTGAAGGGCAAGACCAAACCGGTCGCGGTGTATGAGGTGCTCGATTATCACGATGGCGAGACGTTTCCCAACCTGATGGACGTCGTCAACCAGTTCAAGGACGGCCTCGCTAAGTACCGTGCCGGCAAATGGGACGCGGCGATCGGCGCGTTCCGCGAGGCGCTGAGCCTGAACCCGCACGACAAGCTGTCGGAGATTTACATCGGGCGCTGCGAGAAGTTGAAGAGCGCCCCGCCGGAAGGCGAATGGAACGGCGTGTGGGTGATGGAGGAGAAATAGGGGCGAAACCGGACGCGTAGCGCCGGCTCGCCCCGCCGCGTAGGAGCGGACACAGTGTGCGGCTCATCGCAGCGGCCGTTTCTGCTCACTGCGGTTTGAACGACGGCGTCGCGTGAAAAATTGATTGCAGTAGAGAGGCATTTCGTCACGTTTGAAGTTGTAACCGTCCCGCCGCGCGTAGTAGTCTGGATGCCTTCGTTAGATTCAATGACGGTCACATCACGGGCGGGGCCACATGCAATTCTTTGTCGAGGCTTACAGCAAGGCGGACGGCGCCGAAAAGGCGTTGCGGCATGTCGGGGACTACGAGACGCTCGACGAGGCGATTGCGGCATCGAAGCGCACGATCGATGAATCGCTGTTGCGTGAATTCAAGGACGGTATGAGTGGCGACGAGCTCTACGGCAAGTTTCAGGCGTATGGCGAATTGCCGTGCATATTCCGCGGCGAGGATCACACGCTGAGCGGATTGGGCTTCAACGCCCTGCAGTACTCGAAGGCGCGCTCGACGGAGCTCTGCGGTAAATAGAATTCCCGCGCACCTCATCGCGCCGTTTGTCTGCGCAGGGGGATTTTTCCGCAGCGGTCTTTGCGGCGGCGGGGCCGCGCGGGAAAGTGGATTAATATCAGCGCTTAACCAAAACATCTCAAGCAGGGGAGCGCTCCCAACATGACCACCGCGGCACAAACACTGGCTGAGTTCGCCACCCAATTGCAATACGACCGCATTCCCACCGACGTCATCGAGCGCGCGAAGGCCTGTGTGATCGACACCGTCGGCGCGTGCACCTACGGCAGCACGCTGCCATGGAGCAAGATTGTTATTGGCTACGCTGAGCAATACGGCAAGGGCGGGCAGAGCACGATACTCGGCACTTCACTCAAGGCGCATGCGCCGTTTGCGGCGCTCGCCAACGGCGCGCTCGCGCATGCGTTCGAAATGGATTGCCTCGTGCAGCCGAGTGCGGGCGTGCATCCCGGTGCTTCATTGACTGCGCCGGGGCTCGCGATTGCGCAGGAAGTCGGCGCGAGCGGGAAAGATTTCATCACGGCGGTGGTCGCCGGCGGCGAGGTGATGCAGCGCATAGGCGACGCGTCCAAACAATCGACCGAGCACATCGGCTTTCATGCGCCGGGCGTGACCGGTGCGTTTGGCGGCGCGGTCATCGCCGGGCGCCTGCTTAAACTCACGGCAGAGCAGATGACGAACGCGCTCGGTATCGCCGGCTCGCTGGGCTGCGGCTTGCTCGAGTTTTCCAAGTCGGGCGGCGGCATGGTGAAGCGGCTGCATCTCGGGCGCGCGGCGGAATCCGGCGTGCTGGCGGCAACACTCGCGAAGAACGGCTTCAGCGGACCCGCGACGGTGCTCGAGGGCAGGTTCGGTTACATGAACGTGTTCTGCCACGAGGGCGATGAGGCGCGCCTGACCGCCGGGCTCGGCGAAGTCTGGAAGCTGCTCACATTGACGTTCAAGCGTTACTCCTGCCATATCACCGCGCACGTGCCGGTCACCGCGGCGCTCGAGTTGAAGGATAAGCACAAAATCCAGGGCGATGACATTGCTTCGATCACGGTGGCGGGCAGCGAGAAGATGGTGAGCCATCACAATATTCCCGACCCGCAGGACATGACGATGGCGCAGTACAGCACGCCGTTCTGCGTGGCGCTCGCGTTCTACCGCAATCCGCGCGATCCCAACGCGTTTTCGGAAGAGTCGCGCAACGACGCGAAGATCCGCGCGCTATGCCGTAATGTGAAGGTTGAACTGCGCCAGGAAACCGGCAAGGACAATCCGCTCGCCAGCCGCGTCAGCGTGAAACTGAAAGACGGGCGCGAGTTCACGCAGGAGATGCCGCACTTTCCAGGCATGCCGCAACAGCCGCTGACGCACGATCAGTTGCGCGAGAAATTCACGACCATCACGAAAGGCGTGCTGGGTGCGGGAGCGGAGAAGGTGTTCGCGGACTTCAGCGCGATCGAGAACGTCGCGAATATGCGGGAGGTCGTTTAACGTCGTTGTGAACGGCGGGCCGGCATGGCGGTCAGGTACGCCATGACGCTGACAGCCCGTTCGGGCGACATAGAGTTAGGCGTCATTTCTCACGAGCGAAACCAGGTAGGTGTGAAGCACTCCCATAATGAGGACACCGCCGACGATGGCCGCAATTCCAAGGGGCAACGATTCGGATTGCGTTGCACAGCGTGTTGGCGCGAGAGATCCGGCAGTTCTTCCACACATCACCGCATACGCGCCGCGTACAATTGGTACAATAGCTACACGCTGAATAGTCATCGATAGCCTATAATTGCCGATTATGCACTTGCGGCAATTCAACCGAGGAGAGTTTTGTATGACGCCACGCGCGGGTTTGCTCTCGTCTGTCTTGTGCACGCTCGCGCTCTGTCCGTTCGGCGCGGCCTTCGCGCAAGGCAGTCAACGCGGCTCCGACCCCTATGTCGCGCTGGCAAAGGCAAAGCCGGGCCAACTCAATTACTCGTCAGGGGGAGTAGGAACCATCGGCCACTTGAGCGCCGAGTTGCTCCAGCACGCAGCGGGCGTCAAGCTGTGACCATATCGCGTACCAAGGCAGCGGCCAGGCTGTTATCGATCTCCTGGGTGGGCATGTCGGCATATGTTCAGCGGCATGGCAGCTGTCGCGGGCCATGCGAAAACAGGCAAGCTAAAGCTCCTCGCAGTGACCGGCAAGGAGCGCATGACGATTACGTCGGACATTCCCACGATCGCAGAGTCCGGGTACCCGGGCTTTGAGGCTGTCGGTTGGTTCGGGCTGGCGGTCCCCGCGCGGACGCCGAGAACGATCGTCAATCGTTTGAACGCCGACACGGTTAAGGCGGCGCAGACGCCTGAAGCTTTCGCGCGCTACATCCAGAGCGAAGTCATGAAATGGCGAAACCTTGCGAAACAGCTGGGCCTGAAGCCCAAGTGAGCTGCCGCGCCGCCGCCCTATTCTTCATTCACCGTGATGCGGAAAACGTCGGGGTCGCCCATCTCGCGCAAAAGATCCATGGGGAACCAGTCCGTGCGATTGATTTCCCGTCGCGCAACCAACACAATTGCGCGACCAACACGCCGCATGAGATTTGCTCTGGTCGTCGCAGGAGGCCACATCGATGAAACAAATCCAGGATCTTCACGTCTTTGTCGCGGTGGCGGGGAGCGGCAGTTTCTCCGCCGCTGCGCGCAGCCTGCGTCTTTCCCCATCGACGGTCAGCAAGCTCATTTCCCGGATCGAGAATCGCGTCGGCGTGCGGATCTTCGACCGCTCGTTGAAGGCCGCCATCCTCACGCGCGAGGGCGAGATCTACCTGCAGAACGTCCGTCGCGCCATCGATGCGATCACGGACCTCGAATCGCTGGGGGAAACGCTGGCCCGCGTACCGCACGGCACGCTTCGCGTCCACGCGGGACCTTTATTCACGCGCAGTCAGCTGGCGCCGCTGTTACCGGAACTCGCGGCGCTTTATCCGGACTTGCGCATCGAATTTCGCCTGGGGCCCCAGTTTGTGGGGCTGGCGGACGACATGGATCTAGCCATCCATTTCGGCGCATTGCCGGATTCGTCGCTGATACCGCGAAAAATCGCGACCAGCCGGCGCGTGCTGTGTGCCGCGCCGTCTTATCTGGACCGCCATGGCGTGCCGAAAGCGCCTGGAGAACTCGCGTCACATCGACTGCTCAACTACACCATGCCCGGGCGCGAAACCTGGCCTTTCATCAGGGGGCAGAAGGTCGAACACATTCCGATCCAGTCGCAGATCTGCGCTGATCAGGCGGACCTGCTGCTTGAACTGGCGCGTAACGGCATGGGCATCGTCCGGCTGCCCGAATTCGGCGTCGCCGACGACTTCGACGCAGGGCGGTTGGTGCCGCTGCTGACCTCATACACCCGGCGGGAGGCAATTTACGCGGTTGTCCGAACCCGCCGCAATCTCAGTCCCAGACTGCGGGTCTTCATGGACTTCATTGAGCAGAAGCTCCGCGACAAATCGTGGAATATTGATCCGCGATAGCCGGCGACCGACCGGCGGATTATCGAGCGCGCAAGGTTTTGCTCATACCCGTCCTGTGAATCTTTGTCACAGCTTCTGTTCCGGCGGCGTCGTATCGGGCGTATCCCGCATTTTGTATGATCTACGAGTAAACTGGCCGACCCCGCACGGGATGAATCGGCCACACCCTGCGGCGACCCGCCATCAGAGGACTGGGGAGATCGAGGCATGAAATCCAAACTTTTCGAAATGTTCGGCATCGACGTGCCGATCATCGCTTTCTCGCATTGTCGTGACGTCGTGGTCGCGGCCACCAAGGCCGGAGGTATGGGTGTATTCGGCGCCGACACGTCCACGCCGGAGCAACTGGCGGTAGAACTCCAGTGGATAGAAGACCACATTGGCGGCCGGCCCTACGGCGTCGATGTGCTATTCCCCAAAAAATACGACGACCTCGCGAACTACGAGAACACCGATCCGAGCGCACTGATTCCGCAGCGCCATCGCGACTTCGTTGAGGACCTGCTTCAGCGCCACAACGTGCCTCATCTCCCGGGTAACGAGGAAGATCGCCTGCTCCGTGAAATGCTCAACCGGAAGAAGGGCACCCCCGAGTTCTCCGCTCAACTGCTTGAAGTCGCATTCAAGTTCCCCGGCGTCAAATTGATGGTGACTGCCATAGGCACACCGCCTCCGGGTGTAGTGGAGCGGGCGCATGCGGCCGGCATCAAGTTCGGCGCGATGGTGGGCAAGCCTGAGCATGCCATAAAGCAACGCGATGCCGGAGTGGACCTGTTGATCGCCCAGGGGCATGAAGCGGGAGGACACACCGGCGAGATCACGACGATGGTACTCACGCCGCAAATCGTAGACGCTGTCGCGCCGTTGCCCGTGCTTGCGGCAGGCGGCATCGGGCGCGGCCGCCAGGTGGCTGCTGCATTTGCCCTCGGTGCGGAGGGGGTATGGTGCGGCTCGGTGTGGCTCACGACAAAGGAAAGCGACGCGCTGCCGGCGCTGCGCAAGCGGCTTCTCGCTGCCAAATCGTCGGACACCGTGCGCACCCGGTCCTTCACCGGCAAGCCGGGGCGCTTTCTCAAATCGGCGTGGTCTGATGCATGGGAGTCGCCGGGAGCCCCGGAACCTTTGGGGCGGCCGTTGCAGTATTTCCTCCGGACGCCCTCGTTCGCGCGTATCGACCGTGTGGGCGCGGAAGCCCTCGTGTCATCGCCCATCGGGCAGATCGTGGGGGAGATGAAGAGCGAAACGACCGTGCGCCAGGTATTCATGGACATGTTGTCGGAGTACTCGGACACGCTGGAGCGCATGAACCGCCTGAGCGAGTAACGTGAGGAGTGCCAAATTGCCAGCCCAAGCAATCAACTCGGAACACTATCCCGGGCCGGTTGGTGAACGTCGCAGACGATGGAGCGGACGATGAAAAACACCAGTCGCGCGCTGCGGGTTGCGTGGTTCGCCTTGATGTCCTGGAGCGTGAGCGTCGCGGCCCAGGAATGGCCGCAAAAACAGGTTCGCATCATTGTTCCCTTTGGCGCCGGGTCGGCCGATACAGCCGCCCGTCTCCTCGCTGACGGGCTCCGGCAGCGTTACGGCAAGGTCGTGGTGGTGGAGAATCGCCCAGGCGCCGGCCAGAACGTGGGGGCTGGCGTGCTCTCCCGCGCCACACCGGATGGCTCCACGATCATGGTCACGGCGCCGGGTCCGCTCGTGATCAATCAATTTCTTTATTCGAAGCTCGAGTTCGACCCTTACGCATTCGTGCCCATCACGCTGCTGACGACCGACCCTCTGGTGTTCGTGGTCAATACGAAAAGCCCGTTCAAGACGCTGAACGCGTTTTTGGACGAGGCTAGGCAGCATCCCGGCAAGTACAGCTATGCTTCGGCGGGTGCGGGCGCCACGAGTCACATGATGACCGCCATCCTCTTTGCAATGGCGGGCGTGGAGGTCACGCATGTGCCTTACAAGGGCGGCGCCGAGGCGGCCCTTGCGCTGCTTGCGGGACACGTCGATTTCCTGGCTTCCAGTCCCGTCTCGGCGGTGCCGCAAATTCAGGGCGGGACCTTCAGGCCGCTGGCCGTCAGCGCAAAATCGGGCGCTGCCATATTGCCCGGTATCGCGCCGGCGGCAACCGCGGGCGTTCCGGGGTATGACTACTCGACATGGCTGGCTATTGTCGGGCCGCCCCAGCTTCCAGCAGACGTCGCAGCGCGCATATCGAGTGCGGTCGAAGCGGTCTTCAAGTCGCCGGAACTGCGCAACAAGCTGTCGACTTTTGGCTCCCAGTACGAAGGTGGCGGGCCCAAGCGGCTCGCGGACTGGATCAAGGAAGAGCGGGTGAAGTGGAAAGCGTCGGTCGAGGCGTCGGGTGCGAAAGCGCAATAGCGCCGTCCTGGCGCGATAGCGGCGAACGCCGTCCGGCCGCTTGCCCAGGCGCTCGGGAAGGCGCACCCTAATTCATGAGGGCAACCAGTTCCCGCACGTGACCGAGCTCGTCGAGGGCCATCAGGGCATCGAACAGCGGCTCGGCGGGCATGCCTGCCGCGGCGACTGTCAGGCAGTCCGCGAACTTGGTCCACAACTCGTCGCGGCGC
>JAYVME010000377.1:0-8416 GCA_043759115.1 Betaproteobacteria bacterium
ATCGAGAACCACACGGTGGTGGTCGCGAGCCACGATCCGGAAATCATCCGGTTGGCGATCCTGAACCGGCTTAACGTGGCTGACAGGCGCATTAAAATCGATGATTGAAGCCACGGGCTGGTAAAATCTCGAGCGATGAAGATATTCGGCATTGCGGGCTATTCGGGCTCCGGCAAGACGACGCTGATCGAGAAGCTGATCCCGCTGTTTACCGCGCGCGGACTCAAGGTTTCGCTGATTAAACACGCTCACCACACGTTTGATGTCGATCAGGCGGGGAGGGACTCCTACCGCCACCGCCATGCGGGCTGCAACGAGGTGCTAGTGACATCGAGCCGCCGGTGGGCGCTGATGCACGAGCTGCGCGGCGCGCCGGAGCCGACGCTGCGGGAACTGATCAAGCATATCGCCGCGTGCGACCTGTTGCTGATTGAAGGCTTCAAGCACGAGGCCATACCGAAGCTTGAAGTTTACCGTGGCGTGGTTGGAGAGTCGCTATTGCATCCGCAGGATGCGCATATCGTCGCGGTCGCAAGCGATCAGCACGTCGATACGCTATTGCCACAATTCAGGCTCGATGATGCGGCGGCGATCGCGGCATTCATTCTGCAGCATGCCGCTGCATAGCGCGGCCGTTTCCTCTTTTTTTCGGCCGGGCGCATACTATTCCAATGGTTACCGTGATTTATTTTGCGCATTTGCGCGAGGTGCTGGGCAAGAGTTCCGAGCAGCTTGTTCTGCCCGCGGACGTGCGCGATCTCGACGGCTTGCGGCGCTTGTTGACGAGTCGCGGCGGCGCGTGGTCGGCAGAACTCGCGCCCGAGAAGCCGGTGCGCGCTGCCGTCAATCAGGACATGGCGCAGGGCGACACGCGCGTCCATGACGGCGACGAAATCGCATTTTTTCCGCCCGTAACCGGCGGTTAGTGTGAAAGTTGCCCGGAGGTTGGCGTGAAAGTCGCGGGAGGATAGATGGCGGTACGCGTGCAGACCGAAGACTTCGACGTCGGGCGCGAAATCGCGTTGCTGCGGCAGGGCAAACCGCAGATCGGCGCGGTCGCAAGCTTTATCGGCGTGGTGCGCGACGTCAATGACGGCAGCGCGGTCGCCGAGATGACGCTTGAGCATTATCCGGGCATGACCGAGAAATCGATCGATGCGATCATCGGGCAGGCGAAGGCGCGGTGGGACATATTCGATGCGCTGGTCATACATCGTATCGGCCGTCTCGCACCCACGGATCAAATCGTGCTGGTCGTGGTGACCGGCGCCCATCGCGGTGACGCGTTCGCGGCCTGCGAATTCATCATGGACTATCTGAAGACGAGTGCGCCATTCTGGAAGAAAGAGCAAACACCGCAAGGCGCGCGCTGGGTCGAGTCGTGCGCGAGCGACGATGTGGCCGCCGAACGCTGGCGATTAAAAGAGTAGAGGGCGGAAACGTCACGATGCCGAAAGCGGTCGCCAAGACGCGCATTCGTGTTCTGCTGGGTTCGGCGTTTGCGATCGGTCCCGGCAAGGCGGATTTATTGCAGGCTATCGAGCAAACCGGCTCCATATCTGCCGCGGCGCGCAGCATGGGTATGTCCTACCGGCGTGCGTGGTTGTTGGTCGACACCATGAACCAGTGCTTTCGCAAGCCGGTGGTCGATACGGCGACCGGCGGCAAAGGTGGCGGCGGCGCGCAGATCACGCCGTTTGGTTCGACCGTGCTGCGTCGTTATCGCAAGATGGAGACTGGCGCCGGCGTATCCGTCGCCAGGCATATGTCGGCTTTTTCCCGCCTGTTGAGCAAGATTCCACCCACCGGCAAGATCTACTGACGCGCGCCGCCGGGCGCGTGTCATCCACCGCTACAGCGGGCAGGTTCCTGGATGGACTCGGGTTTGACTTTTATGCGCCATGCGTTATATTCGATTGAATATAGCGATTAACCGGCATAGGACAACACGATGTTTCAGCCATCTGTTTGCATTCTTGCCGTTCTGCGGGCGCTCGCGACAGCATTCCTGGTGTTGTCGCCGGCGCTTAGTCATGCGCAAGACGTGCCCAACATCGCAGCGGCTTCCGATCTGAAGTTTGCGTTGGAGGAGACCGCTGCCATATTCCGTGAGCGCACCGGCCGCGATGTAAAGCTGACCTTCGGCTCGTCCGGGAATTTTTTCCAACAAATCGCGCAAGGCGCGCCGTTTCAAATGTTTCTTTCCGCGGATGAGGATTTCATCTTCAAGCTCGCTGGACAGAGTCGGACGCCGGACCAGGGAGTGCTATACGCGATCGGGCGCATCGTGCTGTTCGCGCCTCACGGCTCGCCGCTCAAAGCCGACGTTGAATTGCGGGACTTGAAGGCGGCGTTGGGGGACGGTCGTGTAAAGCGATTTGCGATTGCCAATCCCGAACACGCACCTTATGGGAGAGCGGCCGAGCAGGCACTCAAGTTCCGTGGTTTGTGGGAGTTGGTCAAACCGGTATTGGTGCTTGGCGAGAACGTGTCACAGGCGGCGCAATTCGCAACCAGCGGCTCGGCGCAGGGCGGCATTTTCGCCTACTCGCTCGCGCTGGCTCCAGAGATTTCAAAATTGGGCAGCATTGCGCTGATCCCCGCAGATTGGCACCAGCCATTGCGGCAGCGTATGGTACTGGTCGGGAACGCGGGAGCAACAGCCAGGGTGTTTTTCAACTTTGTGCAGGAGCCCGTCGCGCGGCAAATATTCAAGCGTTACGGGTTCGTCTTGCCCGGCGAAGGATGATCTGACATGGACTGGCCGGCGTTCCTGCTCTCGTTGCGGTTATCGGCCTGGACGTTGGTGATTCTGCTGCCGGTCGGGATTGTGCTGGGCCGCTGGCTCGCATGGCACGAAGTTCCAGGCAAGCCGCTTATCGAAGCGGCTTTCGCGTTGCCGCTGGTATTGCCGCCAACGGTACTGGGTTACTACCTGCTGGTGGCCCTTGGGGGCAATTCGCCGATCGGCCGGGCGTACGAGTCGCTGTTTGGCCACCCATTGATATTCAGCTTCCAGGGATTGCTGCTGGCTTCGGTATTGTTCAACCTTCCGTTCGCGATCCAGCCCATCCAGCGGGCGTTCGAAACGATCGCGCCTGAAATTCGGGAAGCGGCCGAATGCTGCGGGCTGACGCCGTGGCGCATCTTTTGGCGTATTGAATTGCCGCTCGCGTGGCCCGGGCTGCTGTCGGCTCTGGTGCTCGTTTTTGCCCATACGTTAGGCGAATTTGGGGTGGTGCTCATGGTCGGCGGCAGCATTCCCGGTGAAACGAAGACGATCGCCATTGCAATTTACGATAGGGTTCAGGGTTTCGACCAGACGGCCGCGGGAGTCATGTCGGCTGTGCTGCTCCTGGTCTCGCTGACTGCGATCAGCTTTGCTTACCTGACATCGAGCAACGTGGGGCGCCGGCGTGGTTGAGAGGAGCGCAGGGTTGGAGGTTTTGTTGCGTGGCTCCAGGAATATTGCTCTCGATGTCGCGTTTAGCTGCCCGCCGGGCGAACTCCTCGCGTTGGTTGGCCCATCCGGCAGCGGAAAATCCACGATACTTCGCGCTATCGCCGGATTGATTGAACCCGACGAAGGTCACGTTCGCTGCATGGGGGAAACATGGTACTCATCGGCGCAACGATTGAGCTCCAGAGCACGCGAGCGTCATGTCGGCATGGTTTTTCAGAGCTACGCGTTATTTCCACACCTCACAGCGTTGGGGAATGTGATGGAAGCTCTAATCGAATATCCGCTCCCGGAACGCGAACGCCGCGCCCGCAACCTGCTTGCGCGCATGCATCTCGACGGCTTGGAAGAGCGCAAGCCGGCGATGCTTTCCGGCGGGCAGCAGCAAAGGGTCGCGGTGGCTCGAGCGCTGGCTCGGGAGCCAAAGGTATTGTTGCTTGATGAACCGTTTTCCGCTATCGACCGCGCCACGCGCGAGCGGCTTTATCAGGAACTGGCGGAATTGCGGCGCGACTTGGCGATGCCCGTCATCCTCGTCACCCATGACTTCGACGAGGCATTGCTGCTTGCGGACCGGATGTGCGTTCTCTTCCAGGGCAGAACCTTGCAGGTCGGCGCCCCTGACGAAGTGACAACCCGACCGAACTCCGTGCAGGTCGCGCACTTGGTCGGATTGAAGAACGTTTTTCGGGCAGGCGTCATTGAACACGTCCCCGATCGAAACGTTACGGTTATCGAATGGCGTAAGCACCGGCTGGAGGCCCATCTGCAATCTGAATTTTCCCCAGGCGCCCAGGTAGCGTGGGTGATCCCGCAGGGGCACATGGTTCTGCATGGGCGTGATGGGAGGTCCCGTGGTGAGCTGGAAAATCAGGTTTCCGGCGTAGTGGCCAGCTTGGTGCGTTTGGGCGATAACGCCGTTCTTTCGATTTATGTCAACGGACCGGATAGGCCGCCTTTATTTCTGTCAGTGCCGGTTCATGTCGCGCGGCGCAACAAGATTGAAACGGGGATCGGGGTCACGCTTTCACTACTCGGAGAAGGTATACATCTTATGCCGCCCGACAAAAATTCGGCCGCAAATTCGGTCATGCTTTTATGAGCGCGGTCTTGGTCAGGGGTTTCGGGAATATTGACGGCGCCAAACTGGTCGCCGCCGCGCGGCGGTCCGGTCAGCATCCGGCAAGCCTGCTAGCCGCCGAAACTCGACTCCCTGCGCGACAGAATGAGCGCTGACGCCAGCGCAAGGAGTGAGAACGCAATCGGGCCGTGGTGACTCGCATGCGCGACTTGCAATTCCCAGCCGAAGCCGATCAACAGGATGAATGCCAGCCACGATGCCCTGCGATTCAACATGAGATAACCCGCGGCGGTCACGGCAGCGACAAACACCGCCCACGACCCGGTGAGACTGATGAAAGAGCCGACTCCGCCGACCCATGGATCAACCCACATCCGGTCGAGGAAGAACCGGATCCTTTCCGCCTCCGGGGGCGTCAGTGTTCCTGACTCGATCATCTCTTTCGTGACGATCAGTTGGCGGCCCAGTCCAATGCCGCCGATGGCGTCGAGCACCGTATAGTAGGTCATGAAAATGACGGTTGCGATCCGGGAAATCCATGCGAGCGGCACGCCGCGCAGGTTCTGGCGGATGCCGAAGGTATCCGTGAGCAGAAGCAGGCCGAAAGAAACGACGATTACCAGCGGAGTCTGAATCATGTGCATCAGGAACCACCAGTCAGGCCCGAGGTAAACGATCGCTTTGAAATGCGGATCACCGGGTTGCGGATGGGATAGAAAATTGCTCATTCCCGGAGCGGCGGTGAAATGCGCGGGATGAAACATTTCGATGCCGGCGAGAATAAGCGGCGCGGCCACGAGGCTTAGCACGGCAAAAACACGTGCGGGTGTTTGATTCATCTCTCCTCCTTGCGTTCCAGAGACGACATGCATGGATTGTCGCGCAACAGATTTTGCGGCATCGCCGGAAAGCCGTCTGCGCGTCAAACCGCGCAGATCTCCCTTTTTGGCAATCCCTCAACTATCGTGCCCGTATGGCCACGCCTGCTTATCGCGGGTAAAAATATTGCGCCAGCGAGCGTTCGTCAGTGCGCGGCTGAAAAGCGATATTTTTTTTCATCGCCCACACCATTATCTGGTGGTGGATGGGAATGACAGCGACATCCGCCGCCGCGACCGCCGCGGCTTCGCGGGCAAGCGTCTCGCGTTTTTTGTCATCCACGGTACTGAGCGCCTGTTCGACCAGCGCGTCGAGTTTCTTGTTGGAATAGCGCCCCCAGTTCCAGGCGCCGTTGCCCATGCCGGCGTTCGGGGTCATCACCAACGCGCGCAGCGCGAGATCGGCCGCGTATGAGCCCCAGCCGAGCATCGCGAAGCTGAACTGCTGGTCGCGCGCTTTGGACAGGTAAATGTTGAACGGCATCGCTTCGACTTTGCAGCGGATGCCGACGCGCGAGAGCATTTGCGCCACCGCCTGCGCGACCTGATCGTCGTTGACGTAGCGATCGCTCGGCGCCGATACCGTCATCGCGAAGCCACTGGGATAGCCCGCTTCGGCAAGCAGTTTCTTCGCGCCGTCCGGGTCGTAAGCCTCCGGTTTTATATCCGGGTTATTGCCGAAAATCTGCGGCGCCACCACGTTCGATGCCGGCACCGCCATGTTTTCCATGACGCGCTCGACGAGCGCCTTGCGATTGATTGCTTTCGAAATCGCGCGCCGCACGCGCACGTCCATGAACGGGTTTTTCGCGAGCGGCTTGCCGTCGAGATCGGTGACGAACGGCGGCTGCGCGCGGTATTGGTCCATTTGAAAAAATATGGTGCGCCACGAGACCGCCTGCTCAATACGCAGGTTCGCATCGGCGCGCAACCGCGGGATGTCGGAGATGGGCACGTTCTCTATGACATCGACATCGCCCGCCATGAGCGCCGCGGTGCGCGCCGCATCGTTCGACATCATGCGAAACGTGACCTTGTCCCACGCCGGCCGCTTGTCCCAGTAACCTTCGAACCGCGCCAGTTCCACGCGGTCACCGCGTGTCCAGCGCACGAACTTGTAGGGGCCGCTGCCGACCATCGCACGGCCGCTGTCGAAGTCCGCCGGCGTCGCATTCAATGCGGCTTTTTTGGAGACGATCATTATCGAGTTCATATCCTGCGGCATCGCGCCGTAGGGCGTCGCGGTTTTCAGCCGTATCGTATAGGGGTCGATAATCTGCTTGGAGACGATGCGCCGCACATAGACAGCGAATCCGCCGGGGCTGCCGGCAATTGCGAGCGGACGCACGAGGGAATACGCCACGTCATCGGCGGTCAGTTCGCTGCCGTCGTGAAATTTGACGCCTTTGCGCAATTTGAACTCCCACGTCGTCGGATCGATCGCACGCCATGATGTTGCGATGCCTGGAATGATGCGCGCGTGTTCGTCGATGCGGGTCAGCGCGTCAAACACGTTCCAGCCGATGACGACGTTGTGTTGCACGGCGACGTAATGCGGGTCGAGCGAGGTGACGTCGGCGCTGATACCGATGGTGAGATCCACGGCGGCGGCCGTGGCGGCCAATCCAAGCGCGCCCATGCCGCCGCACATGACACGGTACGCAGCAGCGGCTATCCAGTGTTTCATCAAGGTTCCTGATAAGAGATGGCAAACGAACCGCGGGTGGTGACGGATTCTACGTTGAAACGCCAGGTGTTTGAACGCTTTCATGGATACCTTGAATATCGGGTTGAAACAATCGTGGCCGATGTTCATCGACCACGGGCGGTGTAACGACATTTCTTTGTCCTAGGATGGCTCGCGTTCGGCAACCACCGACAGCAGGGCGTTGAGATCCGTGATCGGCGGCAGACAGGCGACGCCCTGGCAAACCCATGCTTTGAGACCGCGGCCGCGGGGCTTGGCAAGCGCCGCCGGCAGGTCAGGCGTGTCCGGGGCGATGGTGAATGCGAGCACGTGCGGCAGATAGCGCGCGTCAAGTTCGCGCTGCCAGGTCAAGGCGTCAGTGCCGCCGCTCAGGATGACAATGGTGGGCGGCGTGAGTTGTTCATCGAGCGCAATGCCGAGCGTGCCGTGTGCGCCCGCCTTCTGCACGAGGAGCGGCGCCATCGTCTGCACCGTGCGGCGCGCGGCGTCGCAGTAGCGCGGCTCGCCCAATACGTGGCCGAGCCGATCAAGTGCGAAGGCGGCCACGCTGTTGCCTGACGGGGTATCGCTGCGCTGCCCGATTTTGGCGCGGTGTATCAGCTGTTCGTGATCGTGGCTGACGAAAAAAAATCCGCCGTGTTCGCGATCCTCGAATTTTTCGAGCAGCACGTCGGCGAGCGCGCGCGCCCACTCCAGGTCGGCGGGGTCAAACCGGGCCTGCATGAGTTCAAGCAGCGCGTCGAGCAGGAATGCATAGTCGTCGAGATAGGCGTTCAGGTGCGCCGTGCCGTCCTTGTAGCTCGCCAGCAGACGCCCGCTTTGCCATAGTCTGGCGCGGATAAAGTCAGCGGCGCTGCGCGCGGAGGCCAGCCATTGCGGTTGCTCGAACACCCGCGCGGCGCGCACCATGCCTTTAATCATGAGCGCGTTCCAGCCGGTCAGAATTTTTTCGTCGCGCGCCGGCCGCACGCGTTGTTCGCGCCGCGCGAGCAGCTTTGCGCGCGCTGCATCGAGCCGGGCCTGTGCCAGATCAAGCGCAATGCCGAGTCGCCGTGCAACGAGCGCGAGCGGCGTGATCACCTGCAAGTGCCAGTGCCCGCCTTCGAAATTCGGCGGTGCATCGAGACCGTAGTGCGGCGCCGCCACCGCATATTCTTCGGCGTTGAGCGCGGCTTTGACCTCCGCCGGCGTCCACACGTAAAACTTGCCTTCCGCGTGCTCGGAGTCGGCGTCGAGGGTCGAGTAGTAGCCGCCCTCATTTGCGTTACCCCGCGATTGCATCTCGCGCA
>JAYVME010000378.1:0-3642 GCA_043759115.1 Betaproteobacteria bacterium
TGCCATCGTACCGAACATATTCGTCGTCAATTCGTCTGTTCCGGCGAAGGACCTGAAGGAATTCGTCGCGCTCGCCAAGGCCAAACCCGGAACGATCAACTATGGATCCGCCGGCAACGGCAGTTCCAACCACCTCACCGTTGAGATGTTCGACATGATGGCGAACGTCAAAATGACGCACGTTCCGTACAAGGGCAGCGGACCTGCGCTGGTGGATCTGATAGCGGGGCAGGTGGACCTGGTGATCAACGACATGTCTTCCCTGCTCAACTTCGTCAACGCGGGAAAGCTACGCGCGGTCGCGGTGACGAGCGCAGCGCGCAATCCGGCCTTGCCCAACGTCCCTACCGTGGCCGAGTCCGGACTGCCCGGTTATGAAGCGGAAGCCTGGTATGGCGTGATCGCACCGATCAAAACACCTGCGCCTATCACCGCGAAGTTGCAGGAGGAAATCGTGAAGGCGATACGCACTACCGATCTGAAAGAACGCCTGCATGCACAGGGGTTGGACGCCGTAGGTAATTCGCAAGCGGAGTTTCTGACTTATATGCAACGCGACATCGCCAAATGGGCGAAGGTGGTCAAGGCATCGGGCGCGCGCATAGACTGAATCAATTGATACGCCCACCCGCAATGAAATGGCTGATATGGACTCGATGATGAAACTCCCTGCGCATGACCGCTATCCCTATTCCTATATCGACGACAGGCCCGATTACAGCTGGCCAGATGGCAAGCGGCTCGCCTTCTTCGTCGGCACGAATCTCGAGTATTTCGCGTTTAAAACCGGCGATGGCGCCCTGGACAACGCGGTGGTTAACGCCAAACAGACGCATAGAAACTATGCCTGGCGGGATTACGGACTGCGGGTGGGCCTTTCCTATCTGCTCGACATGTTCGACGAGCTCGGCATACCAGCCGCACACAATACCAATAGCCTGCTATACGACTATCGCGCCGCGATCTTCCCCCGCATACGGAAGCGGGGCGATGAGATCGTGGGTCATGGGCGGACCAATTCCGAACACCAGGACCATATGTGGGAGATCGATGAAGCGCGCATGATTAAAGATGTCACGGACGCCATTGCGCATCACGAGGGAAAACCGCCTGCCGGATGGATGGGGCCCGGGCTGGCCGAGAGTAACGTGACACCTGACCTTTTGCATGAAGCAGGCTACAGGTACGTAATGGACTGGCCCTGTGACGATCAACCGTTCTGGATGAAAACGCGGACGGGACGCATCTTGTCCGTTCCCTATTCCATCGAGATCAACGACGGGCCGGTGATCGCGCGCAGGCAGCATAGCGCGCGGGAGTTTGCGGACATGATCGTCGATCACTTCGAAGAAACGCTGAAGCAGTCCGTCAAGCGCCCGCTCGTATGTTCCGTCGTGATCCATCCGTTCATCATGGGACAACCGTTCCGGCTGCGCGCATTACGCCAGGCTCTCGAGCATTGCGTCAATCACCCACAACGCGAGAGCGTCTGGTACACGCTCCCCGGGCGCATCGCCGATTACTGCTATTCTCTGCAAGACGGTATCGTGCCGGGATGCGGATAGGTTGCGTGTTACTCGAGCTTCGCGCCAGAGATCTTCGCGATTTCTGCCCATTTCACAAACCCGGTGTTCTGTTTCTCTTTCGGCTGCAGTGACTGAATAGTTCTCACCATCGTGAGATTTCGCCGCGTGAGGCTGAAAGCCGATGTTCCAGCCGGAGCAACCACCTCGCTCCAGGTAGAAGCCTCGAAATCCCGAAATCCCGACTTCTCGAAGGCTGGCACTTCAGGCGGCATGCCCATGCGTTTGACACTCGCCACAGCTAGTCGTAGTAGCAGCGTCGATGACCCTACGGGCCTGCTTAACTGCGTGGTATGGCGTCCGCCGGCAACGCCGCGGCTGGTGCCAAAGCAACGACTGGAGGCGCATAATACGATTAACATTTTCATCCCACGCATGCGCGCAGCGCGCTACGCAAGGAACCCGTCATGACGCTCGCAGGAGAACTCGCCACGCGCATCGTTGCCACGTCGTTCGAGCAGATCACGGCGCAAGCGATGCATTATGCAAAAATCGGAGTGCTCGACACAATGGCCGTCGGCATCGCCGGATCGGGTGACGAGGCTGCTCTCATCGCGCGCCGCGTTTCGGGTGCTGCCGACGGCCCTGCGCTGGTTTGGGGTACCGACACGCGTATTAGCACGCTGGATGCTGCGTTCGTCAACGGTGTTGCCGCCAACGTGCTCGACTTCGATGACTGTACCGACAACCTCGGAGGCCATCCGTCGTCGCCGATACTGCCCGCACTCATTGGGCTCGCGGAAGAGCGCGGTGCGAGCGGACGCGAGGTGCTCACGGCATATGTGGCCGGCTTCGAGATTGAGACATGCCTGGGACGCGGTGTGAACTTCTATCACTATGAAAAAGGCTGGCACCCGACGTCCACACTGGGCGTATTCGGCGCGGCCGCGGCGTGCGCGAAACTGATGGGACTTGGCGAGGAACAGACCATGCGCGCGCTCGCACTGTGCGCTTCGCTTGCAGCCGGCGTCAAATCGAATCTCGGCTCCATGGCCAAACCGATGCACATCGGCCACTGCTCGCGCAGCGGCTTGCTGGCGGCCCGCCTTGCCGCCGAGGGCTTCACCGGCAACGCGGACGCGCTCGAACACCACCAGGGTTTTCTGGAAGTATTCAACGGCGCCGGTAACTACGACATCGACCGCATACTCGCCAAGTGGGGCACACCGTGGGAAATCGAGATGCCGGGAATCGCGATCAAGCAGTACCCATGCTGCCTCAGCACGCAGGCAGCCGTCGACGCCATGATCCAGGTGACGTGCGAACATAACATTCAGTTGGAAGAGGTTGCGCGAGTGGATGCGCGGATTTCCGCGCGCCGCCTCGAACACACCAACCGGCCCGCACCCCGCAGCGCCCTGGACGCGAAACTGAGCGCACAGTACGTGCTTGCGCGCGCGTTGGTGGACCGCGGAGTTACTCTGTCGCACTTCGAGGGAGACAGCTATCGGGACCCGGAGATACAGCGGGCGATGGCACTGGTACACGTCGTTCCGCTCGATGCGCAGACGCTGGCGCGTGAGGGTGACTTTTTTGCGGACGTTGCGGTCACTCTGAAAAATGGCCGCTCGGTCGCCGGTCGCATAGACCGGCCGGTAGGGCATCATGCGGGCGTGCCACTGGCTCCGGACCTGCTCAGGACCAAGTTCGAAAGCTGCGTCCACCGGCACCTGGGGCGGCAGCAGATGGACGATTTCTACATGGCGGTTCAAACACTCGAACAAATTGACAACGTGCGCGAGCTTACCGACCGCATCGTCGTCGCGCCGCGCCGGCCTGCAGTGCGGGCGGCCGGCTGACGTGATGCGGGTGCTGGGCGAACCCACAATCACGCAAGTGGGTGATTTGCTGCGGACCAGGCAGTGGAGTGTCAATTCACCTGGCACAAAAATCAGTCACATCAAGGTCACTATGAGTCAAACGATACAAACCACGGCACGGTTACTCGTCATATGCGGATCTATAGCCGCCATCCAACTTGTCCAGGCGGCAGATCCTGTTTACCCAAGCCGCTCGATTCGCATGGTGATTCCGTTTGCGCCCGGGGCTTCTAACGACA
>JAYVME010000379.1:0-3637 GCA_043759115.1 Betaproteobacteria bacterium
TTCAAGTCGCGAGCCAGCACAAGTCGGAATTTCTCGCCAACATGTCGCACGAATTAAGGACGCCGCTGAACGCCGTCATCGGCTTTTCGGAGGTGCTGCAGCAGCGCATGTTCGGCGAACTGACCGACAAGCAGGGCGAGTACATCGATGACATCCACTCTTCCGGCACGCACCTGCTGTCGCTGATCAACGACATCCTCGACCTGTCCAAGGTCGAAGCGGGCCGCATGGAACTCGACGTCACGACGTTCAGCGTGGCTATGGCGATCGACAACGCATTGACGCTCATCAAGGAGCGCGCCGGCCGACACGGCATCGCGCTGGATTGCGCCATCGATCCCGCCGTGGGCGACATCAACGCCGACGAGCGGAAAATGAAACAGATTCTGTTGAACCTCCTGTCCAACGCGGTGAAGTTCACGCCCGACGGCGGATGCATTTCGGTGGCGGCGAATTCCATTGCCGGCGGAGTCGAAATCAGCGTGAGCGACACCGGCATCGGCATCGCGCCGGAAGACTGCGCCGCGGTGTTCGAGGAATTTCGTCAGGTGGGCCAGCAGTCGGACGCCAAAGCCGAAGGCACGGGGCTCGGCCTTGCGCTGGCGCGGAAGTTTGTCGAGCTGCACGGCGGCAAGATCGGCGTGACGAGCGAGCTAGGCAAGGGCTCGAAATTTACTTTTTCGCTCCTGAATTGCCCGCCTGCGGGCGCGACGTCGGGCGTGTAAAAAAACGCCGGCGCTAACTGAAACTCCACGTGAACGGCGCGCTCAACAACGGGCTCACCAAAGAGGAAATTTCGGAAGTGCTGCTGCAGACCGGCGTTTACCGCGGCCTGCCCGCCGCGGAAGAAAGCATGCGCATCATGCAGGAGGTGTTTAAAGAGCGCGGCGGGTGAGATGGGTCGCCGGCATCCGCTAATCAAGAACACCGAGAGCAGACGCCCCTGGCAAAATCGACGGGGGCGTTCAGGTCACGGCAACTTGACGGCTTGAATATCGGCTTTGGCGCCTAAGCCCAGCGTCCTGACGAACGAGACGTAGTGGCCGCGGGTAGTGATGTTGTCGTCATGCATCCCGAAGCCGACGTTGTAAACGCCGCCGTCCTTGAGCGACTTATCGTCGTCGTTGGTGAGTCCCAGGGGACGAATCATCACGACAGTCCACGTGCCGTCCTTCCAGTTCGCAATCGCGTTGTTGTCGGCTGCCGAGCCCTTGGCGTCCTCGCGGCTGATCACGTAATCCGGAATCATGTCGCCTTCCTTCCAGCCCGCGTTGGGGTCAAACGGCACTGCATTCTGCTCGCGGATCAGGAAATGGTCACCCTTGCGCAACTGGTCGGCGGTGATCGACTTGTAACCCACCTTCTTCGCGTCCCACATGAACTTCGGCTCGTGCGTCTTTGCGTCCGCGTTGCCGCCGAACATGTCCTTGCCCGAGTCGGAATTGCGAAACTCGAGGACGTAACCGTCATCGGCCATGCCGACCGCGTGCGAGCGGTGGGCGCGCCATTGGATCAGGTCGACGAAACCGCCGGCGGCTTTGATCTTGTTGATCTCCTCGACTGACTTGCCGGTCTTCCAGTCCGACGGGTTGGTACGCGTGGCGGGCAAATACTTGCGCACATCGCTTTTTTTAATCGCGGTCAGCAACGCGTTGGCTTTCACCTCCTCGCCGGTGAACTGCTTAGGCATGTCGCGCTGGCCGTCGTGGCAAGTCAGCCAGCAGCCCTGCTGCGCGAACTGCGGCACCTTGCCGTCGTCGATCATGATCGTCATGCGCGACTCATAGATGGCGGGCTGCTTGCCGTCCTGCACCACCTTGTCGAGTTTCGGATAGCCGTAGACGTGCCATTCCTTGCCGTCGTAGCGCAAGTACTGGTGCTCGGTGCCGGGATCCGGCAACTGCGTCTTCCACTGAAAACGAAGGTACGCGTTCTTGGCGTCATACGCGGCCTGGAACTTCAGATCCGCGGAGCCGCTCTTGCCTTTGACCGGCGTCGGCTCCAGCGCGCCGCCCTTGACGATCTTGTCGCCCATCGCCTTTTCTTTGCTCGTGTGGCAGGTCGCGCAGGCGGTTCCGTCGAGCACCATCATTGACCCGGGGTGGTTGCTGGTGCGCAACCACTCATAGGAAGACTGGCCGGGATAAAACAATGTCACATTGGTGACGGGCACCTTAGCCCAGTCGATCTTGGCGGGATCGGCGGCGATGGCCGGCGCGGTAGCGAGCACAGATAAAGCCAATACTATTGCGCCGGTTTTCATCCTGGTCTCCTTGATGTCAAATCTTTTAACGTAATATGAATCCTAAGCGATCAATCCATGATTTGATTGATACAGATCAAGCCGCTGTGATTTACCACCCCCGCAACAGCGCTACTGTTTGCGGTTCTTCTCTTCCTTGTCGCGTTTGCGGTTCCTCTCTTCGTCGTCCTTCTTCTCCTTCTCGCTGCGCTTGTCCGCACGTCTCGCGGCGGCCGCCTTCTGCGCTTCCAATGGCGGCCGCCTCTGCTATGCTCCATGCACTACCCTGAAGGAGTATCCAGCCCATGAAAGTCTTGTTCGCGACGTGCCTGATTGTTGCTGCCGCATTGTCGGGGGCGGCTGAAAGCCCTTCCGCCGTCCCGCCGGCAGCCGAAGACGTCAAGGGCGAGGTCATCGAGGTTATGGATGCCGCGGGTTTTACCTACCTCCACCTCAAGACCAGGAACGGTAAGGTCTGGGCTGCGGTCAGCAAGACGCCGGTCAAAAAAGGCGCGGAAGTCACGATTGAAAACGTGATGGTCATGAACAACTTCGAGAGCAAGTCGCTGAAGAAGACTTTCCCGACGATATATCTCGGTAATTTGAGCGGCGCGGGCGCAAGCGCACCGGGCGCCGCCAATGAAATGGCTGCGGCGCACTCCGACATTGCCAAGACGGCGGACACCAGCGACGTCCATGTCGCCATGGCCAGCGGCGCGAATGCGCGGACCGTTGCGGAAATCGTGACGAAGAGCGCCGAACTGAAGGACAAGCCTGTGCTGGTTCGCGGCAAGATCGTGAAGTACAACCAGGGAATCATGGGGAAAAACTGGATCCATCTGCGCGATGGCTCGGGTTCCGCCGCGGCCAGGACGAACGACGTTCTCGTGACGACCGCGAATCAGGCGAAGGCCGGCGATGTGGTGACCGTGAAGGGCGTCGTCCGCACCGACAAGGATTTCGGTGCAGGCTATTCCTACAAGGTGCTCATCGAAGAAGCAACGTTGCAGAAGTGATCAGTTGCGCGCGGTCGGCAAATCGGGAGCGGCGGCCAAGCGGCGTTCGCCGTTGACTGCAAGCGCGGCAAGCATTGTGTGCGTGCCCCGCGCTACCTCAGGACATGCTCCTATACATCAGCACGAGCGGAGTTAATCAGAGTTGCTACCCAGACAGGCGGCGCGCATCAATCAACGCGTGCGCCGGAATCCTTGATCACTTTCGCCCACTTGGTGACTTCGACCCTGACGTATGCGGTGAACTGCTCCGGCGTATTCGACACCGGATCGAAGCCCAGCACCGCGAGCCGCTCTTTCGTCTCGGGCTGCGTGACGATCGCGGTGATGGCGCGATTGAGTTTGGTGACGTACGCCTTGGGCGTGCCGGTGGGCGCGAAAA
>JAYVME010000380.1:0-3620 GCA_043759115.1 Betaproteobacteria bacterium
ATACATCTGGTCCAGTTCGGCCTGAAATTTCTCCATCACGCGGCTGCGGCGCAATTTAAGTGTCGGCGTGAGCAGGCCGTTCTCGACCGTCCACGTATCGAGTGTCGCCGTGATGCGGCGCACTTGCGCATAACCTGGAAATTCCTTCATTTGCGCGGCGATGCGCGCGAGCAGCAGCTTATCCACGGCGGGATTTTGCAACCCGCCCGCGCCAGTCGTAAACCCGTGTTCCGCGGCCAGCTTGTTCCACTGCTCGTGGTGCAAAGTCGTGAGCAGGCTCAGATACGGTTTGCCTTCGCCGATCAGCATGACCTGCTCAAACAGCGTGTCACGGGAAATCGCCGCCTCGATATCGACCGGCGGAATTTTTTCGCCGTTCGACATGACGATGATCTCCTTCAGCCGTCCGGTGATGAAAACATGCCCGCCTGCGTCGATGCGCGCGATGTCGCCCGAGTTCAACCAGCCGTCGGCGCCGACCATGGCGCGGGTCGCTTCCTCGTTGTTCCAGTAACCGAGCATGACGTTGGGGCCCTTGATCATCAGCGCGTTCTTGTCGCCGATTTTGACCTCGACGCCCGGCACCGCCTTGCCCACGCTCGCCGGCAGGTTGTCGTCGGGGCTGTTGGCGCACGCCACCGGGCTGGTTTCGGTCAGGCCATAGCCCTGCAGCACCGACAATCCGAGCGCGATGAAGACGCGCGATATTTCAGGCGACAACGCAGCCCCCCCCGACAACGCCGCGCGCAGATTGCCGCCGAGCCGCGCCAGGACCTTCTTCGCGACGAGTGCGTTGAGCAGAGGCCACAGCAGGAACGACAATTGCCAGCCGCCGCGCCCCTGCCGGTGTTCGAAGCGCGCATAGCCCACATCGACGGTCAGGGTGAACAATTTTTTCTTGAGCGGGGAGGCGTCGTCGAGCTTGGATTTGATGGTGGCGTAAATGCGCTCGTAAATTCGCGGCACCGAGATCAGCATCGTCGGCCGCACGGTTTGCAGATCCTCGCCCAGTTGCTGCACCGAACGCGCGTAAGTGACGGTCGATCCGGACATGATGGTCAGGTAGTAGCCGCAGGTGCGCTCGAACGTATGCGACAAAGGCAAAAACGACAGAAACAGATCCTGCGGCACGATAGTCATCACCTTGAAACAGGCCGCGGCGTTGGACAGAATATTGCGATGACTCAACATCACGCCTTTGGGGCGGCCGGTGGTTCCGGAGGTATAGACGATGGTGGCGAGCACCGCCGGGTCGCGCGGGACGTGACGGGTTTCGCCCCCCTCACCGGGCAGCCATTGCTCGACCGATTTCAGCCGTGGCTCGTCAGTTGCCAGCGGTTGCGGCTCCACCGTCAGGATGCGCACCAACCCGCCGAGGTGTTCGCGTACGCCGGCGAAGGCTTTCCATTGCTCATGGGTGCCGAACAACAGCACCTTGCACGCAGCGTCGTTAAGAATGTAAGCAACGTTGTCCGGGCGATCCTGGGTATACAGCGGCACCACGATCAGGCCCAACCCCAGCGCCGCCTGATCGAAGATCACCCATTCCGGCGAATTGCGCAGCATCACCGCCACGCGGTCGCCGGCTTTAAGTCCATCGCGTTCGAGCGCCGTCTGCCAGCGCGCCACCTGGCGGTCGATCTGCGCCCAGGTATAGTCGCGCCAGTTGGCGTGCTGTAAATTGAAATCTCGATATGCGATCGCATCAGGCGTGCGTTTGACGCGTTCACGAAACAAGCCGTCGAGCGTTACCGCCTCGGCGCACGAAATGACGTCGCCAGCCTCTGCTGTCATGACTGCCTCCTCGTTTTCAGCGGTTTTTTAGTCCAGGAACAGGTCGGGGTAAAGGCGTGCGCCCTGGGTTACCGCGTATTGTGCAAAATCGGTAATGCCTTCCGCGTGCAATACTGCCTCATCGATGTAGAAATTGCCAGTGTGCCCGCGACTGTCGCGGTTGAAGATGGCATACGCTGCGTCAGCCATGATCGCTGGCTTGCGGCTTGCTTGCAGAATCGCCGCGGGGAAATTCATCTCGATCGCCGCGGTCGCAATTGTAGTGCGCGGCCACAGCGAATTGACGGCGATCCCCCGCTCCGCCAGTTCCGCCGACATGCCGAGCGTGCACATGCTCATGCCGTATTTCGACATGGTGTAGGCGGTGTGATTTTTAAACCACTTGGCATCCATATTCAGCGGCGGCGACAAGGTGAGGATATGCGGATTCTTTGCCTTCACGAGGTGCGGGATGCACGCCTGCGACGAGGCAAACGTGCCGCGCACGTTGACGCCGAACATCAGGTCGAAGCGCTTCATCGGCGTTTGCAGCGTGCCGGTGAGCATGATCGCACTCGCGTTATTGACGAGAATGTCGATGCCGCCGAACTTCGCGACCGCCGCCTCGACCGCCGCGCGCACCGAGTCTTCCTCGCGCACGTCGACTTGCAGCGCCAGCGCATGGCCGCCCGCCGTCTCGACTTCTACGGCCACGCTGTGGATCGTGCCCGGCAGCTTCGCGTGCGGCTCGACGGTTTTCGCCGTTACCACGATGTTCGCGCCATCGCGCGCGCACCTCAGCGCTATTTCTCGGCCGATGCCGCGGCTCGCGCCGGTGATGAATATCGTCTTGCCTTGTAGTGACATTGGACTACTCCAAATCTCCTGCGCGGATCAAAAGTTAAGGCAGGTCTGAAAAACTCCATTTTTGTCGTTCCCGCGCAGGCGGGAACCCAGGGAATTCAACCGCTTCTGGATACCCGCATGCGCGGGTATGACGATTAATCAGAAGTTGACTAATTGCCTTTGAACTCCGGTTTTCTTTTCTCGACGAAAGCAGTGACGCCTTCCGCGAGATCACGTGTGCCCGCGCAGCGCGCGAATGCCTGCGCTTCGGCGTCCAGCTGCGCGGCGAGCGAGCGCTCGAACGAGCGATTGACGAGCGCCTTGGTCTCGCCGTACGCAACGGTCGGCCCGTGCACGAGGCGGCGCACGAGTTTGCCGGTTGCCGCCGCCAGCTCGGCGTCGGGCACAACCCAGTTCACGAGGCCAAGCGTGAGCGCCGTGTCGGCGTCAAACGTATCCGACAGCATCATCAGCTCAAGCGCCTTGCGCGTGCCGACGATGCGCGGCAGGAAGTAGGTGCTGCCGCCATCCGGGCTGGTGGCGATCTTGCTGTAAGCCAGCGTGAATTGGGTGTCCGCCGCGGCGATCGCAAGGTCGGCTGCCGCCAGCAGGCTGACACCGGCACCGGCGACCGCGCCATGCACGCTTGCGAGCACCGGCTTGGCCGCTTCGCGCAGGGCGGTAATCGAGTGATGCAATTCACCGGCAAGCTGCGCGACCATTGCCGGCAGCTTGGGCAGATTGGCGTGAAAGAGCGCGACGTCGCCGCCCGCCAGAAACGCGGGGCCGTTACCGCGCAACACGATAACGCGCACCGCCGTGTCGTCACGCGCCTTCTCGCACACCTCGCGCAACCGCGTAATCATGCCGGCGTCGAGCGCGTTCATCACCTGCGGACGGTTGAGCACGATGCTCGCCACGCCATCGGCGACCACATACGACAGCGTTTCGCTCATGGCTTCACGGGCGCCGGCGGCGCAGCGCTTCGAACGTGACCGCCT
>JAYVME010000381.1:0-8362 GCA_043759115.1 Betaproteobacteria bacterium
TCGAGGCTGAGGATAGTACAGCGATAGCGGTCCAGCCAATACGGCAGATGCACCAGACGGCCGCACGCGTAATACGCTTTGCGCTGTTTCGTCTCATGCACGGGAAACGGACAGGTTTCCGTCGTCACGGTATAGCGCGCGAGGCCGCTACGCTCCATCAGGCTCTCTACCTCGCCGAGGATGGTGTCGTCGGGATCGTAAATATGCAGATGCAGCAGGCTCGCGCCGCGACTGCGTTCGGCAAACGAGCGGATGAAAGGAAAGCCATACTTGCGCACGTACGGGGGATTGCAGGAAATCAGTGTCACGTAGCGGTACGCGCCGGCTTGCGCGTCCGCCTGCAACTCCAGCTGTGGCGGCGGCACCGTCTCCTCCGCGCCGGTCACCGCATCGAAAGTCGCGCGGTCGAACGCGACCAGTCGCGGATAGATGAACTGGCCCGCCAACTCTACCGATTGGACGAACACCTGCTGCGCCTCATCAAAGCGGCCGAGCGCGGCGAGCGCGCAACCACGGCGCATCTGAATCTGATGGTCGTGCGCATCGAGTTTTTCGGCCAGCGCCAACTGCGCGAGCGCAGCATCGAAGCGCTGCAAGGCATGCAGCACATTGGCCAGCCGCACATGCGCGCGCGTGAAAGCGGGCTTGATTTCGACCGCCCCGCGCAGGCAATACTCGGCTTCGCCGAGATGACCGACTTTCCAGTGGCATACGCCGAGATTGCCGAGCGTCCATGGATCGACGCGGACGCGCAGCACCTTATCGAAGGCCGTAATCGCGTCGTCCCAGCGGAACTGGCCCATCGCGATGCGGCCGAGCCACGCGCGCGCATCGGCACGCCCGGGCTCGGCCGCCACCAGTTCTTCGCACCGCACGCGTGCCTCGCGCCAGTCGCCGGATTGCACGAGCCGCGCAATGTCGTCGAACGCGTGATCGGCGGCGGAATCCAAGGGGTCGTCATCCATCGCGCGTATTATCGCAGACCGCGCGGCGCGCACCCGCCACCCGCCCGTCGCGGACAGTTCCCGTCAGTCGACGCGCGCGCCGGATGCCTGGATGATCCGGGCGAGTTTTGCGTACTCCGACTTGATGTAGGCGTCGAATTCCGCCGGCGTGCTGCGAATCGCCTCGACGCCGAAGTTGGCAAAGCGTTCCTTCACGTCCGCGGTTTGCATGATCCTGACGATCTCGGCATTGATCCGGTTGATGATGTGCTTCGGTGTTTTGGCCGGCACCAGTATCCCCCACCAGTTGTCGAGCTCGAACCCGGGCACGCCCGCCTCACTCACCGTCGGCAACTCCGGCAAGAGAGGCGTGCGCTTGACACCCGTGACCGCCAGCGCGCGCAGCTTGCCGCTCTTCACGTGCGGCATGGCGGGCGGCGCATCCGAAAACACGAGCTGCACCTGACCGGCGATCAGATCGTTGACCGCCAGCACCGTGCCTTTATACGGAACGTGCGTTATCACAACGCCGGTCAGCGTCTTGAACATCTCGCCGCCAAGATGCGCCGGCGAGCCCGCGCCGCCTGAACCGAAATTGAGCTTGCCCGGATTGGCCTTGGCGTACGCGATCAGTTCCTGCACCGACTTCACCGGCAACGCGGGATTGACCACCAGCACGTTGGGACCGGCAGCGACCAGCGACACACCAGAAAAATCGCGCACCGAATCGTAGCCGAGCTTTTTATACAGCGACGGATTGGCCGCAATCGGCGTCATGTTACCGATCAGCAGCGTGTAGCCATCGGCCGGCGATTTCGCCGCGAGTTCGCAGCCTATGCTGCCGTTGGCACCCGCGCGGTTGTCGATGACAATCTGCTGGCCCCAGGCATCGAAGAGCTTCTGGCCGAGGATGCGCGCGATGATGTCGGACGTGCCGCCGGGCGGATAGGGGGCCACCATGCGCAATGGCTTGTCCGGAAAACTCTGCGCCATCGCTGCCGGCAGCAGCAACACCGGCACGCCCAGGAATGCCGCACCGAAAATCTTCATCAATCGCATATCATCCTCCTGATAATCGCTACCCGACGGCACAGATATTGTGCCGGCACGCGATAAATGTGCCGCCGCCTTTTATTCGGCAACGATGCCGGCGTTCTTGATCACTTTCGTCCACTGCGCTATGTCGGACTTGATGAAAGCCGCGAACTGCTCCGGTGTCCCTACCGTCGGCTCGGCGCCTTCGCCGGCCAGCCGTTCGCGGACGTCCGGCGCAGCCATCGTACGCGCCAATTCCGCATTCAGCCGCATGATGAGTTCGCGCGGCGTCGCCGCCGGCGCAAGCACGCCGAACCACGATATGACGACATAGCCGGGCACGCCGGCCTCAATCACGGTCGGCAGATCCGGTGTTGCTGCCGCGCGTGTCACACCGGTCACCGCAAGCGCGCGGATGCGCCCGGTCTTGACCTGCGGCAGCACGGCGACGAGGTTGCCGAACATGAGTTGCACCTGACCGCCGATGAGATCGGTCACCGCCGGGCCGCTGCCTTTATACGGCACGTGCACCAGCTTGACGCGCGCGGCGCCGTTAAAGATCTCCCCCGCGAGATGTGTTGCATTGCCGCTGCCCGCCGACGCGTAATTGAGCTGTCCGGGCTTGGCGCGGGCAAGCGCGATCAGTTCTTTCACCGATTTCACCGGCAATGACGGATGCACGACGATCGCGTACTGCCCGCTCGTGACCTGGCTGACGGGCGCGAAGTCGCGCACCAAATCGTAATTCAACTTGCGGTAGAGACCGGTGTTGATCGCGTGCGCCGGCGTGCCCATGAACAAGGTGTAACCGTCGGGCGCCGCCTTGGCGGCGAGTTCCGCGCCGAGATTGCCGCCGGCACCGGCGCGATTGTCGATGATCACCTGCTGGCCGATCTGCTCACCCAGCTTTTGCGCGACGATGCGTGCAACGATATCGACCGCGCTGCCGGGCGACGAGGCCGCAATCATGCGCACCGGCTTGGCCGGGTAAGCCTGCGCCAGCACCGACGGCGCTGCTGCACCGAGCACGCCGTAGAAAACCACGCGAGTCCATCCACGCAATAACGCCGGCAGCGAATGCTCCGGGCACTGTGACGGGTTAAATGGTTGCATTTTTCCTCACTCCGGCTTCGCGCCTGACGCCTTGACCACTGGCGCCCATTTTTTGATTTCGGTTTTGATGTACGCGCCGAACGCTTCCGGCGTGCCGCCGATGATTTCGAACCCGACGTATTCGAGCCGCTCTTTGACATCGGGCAATTTCAATATGCGCACGATTTCATCGTGCAAGCGGATCACGATGGCTTTCGGCGTGCCCGCGGGCGCCAGCACGCCATACCAGGCGGTCGCCTCGAACTTGGGAAATCCGGACTCCGCGATCGTCGGCAGATCGGGCACGGCGGGCGAACGTTGTGCGCCGGTGACCGCCAGCGGCCTTAGCCTGCCGGCCTTGATATGCGGCATCACCGACGACATGCCGCTGACCATGACCTGCACCTGGCCGCCGAGCAAATCAATCACCGCCTGACCGCTGCCTTTATAGGGTACATGCTGCATGTGTATGCCCGCGGCGATGTTCAAGAGCTCGCCGGCAAGATGCCCGGGGCTGGCGACTGCCGCCGAGGCGAAATTGATTTTCGTCGGGTTCGCTTTCGCGTAAACGATGAATTCCTGAAAATTTTTCGCCGGCACCGACGGATGCACCACCAGAATATTCGGCGCGACCGCGAGCTGCGTGACCGGCGCAAAATCTTTGACGGGATCGAACGGCAGCTTCAAGTAAAGGCTGGGGCCGATCGCCAGGTTCGCGATGTAACCGAGCAGTATCGTGTAGCCGTCGGGCACCGCATGGGCGACGATCTCCGTGCCAATGTTGCCGTTGCCGCCGGAACGGTTGTCGACCACCACCTGCTGACCCAACGCATCGCCGAGTTTCTGGCCGATCGTGCGCGCGAGCGTGTCGGTGCTGCCGCCCGGGGCAAATGGAACTATGAACCGTATCGGTCTCGCCGGATAGGATTGCGCCGCGGTCAACGTAACCCAGGCCAACAAAAGCGCACCCGACAGCACTGCAATTAAGAATTTTCGCACGTCGTTATATTTCCATTTTTAGTTCAATCGACCTTCGCACCAGCATCTCTGAGCAGCTTGCCGAACCGGGCCGCCTCGGACTTGATGTGTTCGGTAAACCGATCCGGTGTGCGGCAGCGCAATCGGCATATCGGAGAACATGAGCTGCACTTGCCCGCCCACGAGATCGTTCAACGCGAGCACCGTGCCCTTGTAGGAGATATGCACGATGTTTATGCCGGCGGCCGATTTGAACATTTCGCCGCCGAGATACGCCAGCGTGCCCGCTGCGCACAGGGCGGCCATCGAAGCGGCGCCAGCTACGCTTTCTTGGTCACGCGGTCTTCAGCGCGCCAGCGCTCCCACGCGAAACGCTGGTCGGCGCGTATGCTCGCGTCTTCCAGCATCGTGCGCACGAGCGCCGTGACGTCGGACTCATAGCCTTTCTTGCGCTTCGCGAAGTTCCAGCGGTGTCCGGGCGGAAACTCCGGCGACTTGAGCAGGTCTTTGAATTTCATGATTGCGTTGTGCCTTCTGATGCGTGAACTGACCGCCGGCTCAGCGCCGCGGTTCGGATAAAACCAAAACTGTAACGCCGATCATCGAATCGCGTGTGATGAGGGCAACCAGTTCCGCTTCGCTCATGTGTTCGGTGTGCTGCGGTCGCAACGGGAGCACCATGTAGCGCATGTCGGCGGTCGAGTCGACCACGCGGATTTCAACATTGTCGGGCAGCTCGGTGCCGAATTCGGCGAGCACCGCGCGCGGCTCGCTCACCACACGGGCGCGATACTCGGGACTCTTGTACCAGGCCGGCGGGATACCCAGCACCGCGCGCGGATAGCACGAACACAGCGTGCAGCAAATGACATGATGGCGCTCACGCGTGTTCTCAACCACCGTAAGTTCCGGCGTGAGATTGAGATCGATGTCAAGAAAGCTCTCAATCGCCGGCTTCGCATCCGTGAGCAGCCGCGCTTTGTACTGCGGATCGGTCCATGCGTGGGCGACGACCCTCGCGCCGAGTTCCGGATTGCGCGACTCGGTGAGTTCGATCTGACGCTGCAGGTCGGCCGCCGTGAAAACGTTTTTTTCGATCAGGAGTTCGCGCAGCGCGCGCTCAAGCAGCGCCGACTCGGGCCGCGCGCCGTGCGCCTCGTTGACCGGGGCATGCGGGTCGTGCGCGTGACCGTGATCGTCAGGCGGATGATTGTGATCGTGCGCCATCAGTCGCGCTCCAGCCAGTGTTGAAAAATATCGGCTGTGATCACCATGTTGCGCCCGGGCCTGCCCCATACTTCATTGAAATCGAATTCGATCTGGTAGAGCGGCTGGCAGGGTACGCCGAGTCGGTGATACGCCTGCTGCTCGGGATTCGGAAACGCGCCGAACACGCGTCCAACCACGCCGCGCTTGCCGCGCAGATAATGCGGCGTGCGGCAGTGCGTGGCCACTTCCGCCATGCGCACTTTCACCCGGTCGCCGGTACTGAAAGCAGGTTTCATGATTGGCGGGACTGCGCAAGGAGCGCGGCGAGTTTGCGGCTGATTTCATCTTCGCTGAGCAGGCTTTTTTCAACCACGAGCTGGCGCATCGCGCGCAACCAGCGCTCGTAGTAGCCGAGCCCGAAATAGTCGTCGCGCGGCAGCGACTCGATCGCGCGGCGCATCGCGTCCACCGTGTAATAGCCGTCCCGGGGGTGCGCCAGCAGGCGCATCATCGCGTCGACGCGCTGGTCGAAAAACGTGCGCTCGTGCTCGGCCAGATCGACCGGGCCGGCGGGCTGGCCGCCCAGATCATGTACAGCGCGGGTCATGGCATGCCTGTCGAATGGATAGCTCGAAAGTATACTCCAGCGCCGTCCGTGCAGCGCCGCGCCGCCTTGAATCGAGGCGAACACGCTGGCGCGTTACTTCTTCCGGGGCGCCGCCACCAGTTCGCCGCGGGTTTTGATAAGCGGCTCCAGCGTCTTGGCGGCGAGGACAAAGGTCCATGCGGCAAGACCTTTTTCGAGCTTCAACCGCTGCTCGAGCTTCTTCAGCGTCTCGTCAAACTGCTTGTCGAGGCGCTCCTTGTCCGCGGGCTTCTCGTCTTTTTCCGGCGTGCGCGCCCGCGCTGGCTCGCCGCTCACCGCGACCGACAGGTAATAATCGTCACCGCCGGGTTTCTTCGCAACCCTGACCGTGTAAACGAGATTGTCGTAAGTCTCCGCAATGAGCGTGCGCGGCTGGTCGAACGATTCCGCCTTGACGTCGGGCGCGACGTCGCTGAATGTCAGCCCCGCCAGCGTATTGACCGCTGCAACCGCCTTGCCCGGATCGAGTTCGCCGCCGCCGTCCGCGAATTTCCACGGGCCGTATTCTTCCTTGCGCGCGATCTTCCATTGCTGGCCGCCGCCGCTCGCCGCCAGGGATTTGATACGCTCGGCCTTGAAGAAATCCCGCGCCAGCCACTGTTCAGGTTTTGCATCCGCGTTCTTCAATGCGTCGGACAGCACCAGCACGGTCGGATTGCCGGGACTCAGCACATAGCGCCCGACCGGCGTCTCCTGCTTGATCGGCAACGGGCTCGGTTCTATTTTCACGTATTTTTTTCCGAGCAGCAGCGTGCCGATTAATTTACCGCTCTGGTCGCTCAATTCAAGCTGCGTGCCGGCACCTTCCGCTTTCTTCGCATCGGTTTTTGCATCCGCTTTTTCCTCTTTCCCCGGCGCGACGAGATTCAGCCGCGGCAGCAGCGACGCGCCGACGTTTTCCGTTTGCACGACCTTGAGATCGGGCAACTTTACAAGAAGGTCGCCGATTGCCTGCACGCTCGCGCTGTAATCGCCGCGTTGCCTGACCACCCAGCGGCCGTCCTTCAGCGCAAGCGTGACGTCACCCTTGCCGTCATACAAACGTATTTGCGCGACCTCGTTGACCGGAATTTTCTCGAACGGCTTGGAACCGATCTTCGTACCGGTGCTGCGCCACGCGCTCAAATCCTGCCAGAACAGCGCCAATCCCGCGCCGCCCAGCACGACGAGCAAAGTGATGAGAATCAGAAATGTCCGGCGGTTCATTTCGCTACCGTCCGGCGACGACGCGCCAGCGCGAGCCCGAGACCGACGAGCGTTACCAGCAGCGGGACGAGGCCGATGTTGACGACCTTGGTCCAGAACTGGAGCGATTCGCTCTCCACCCGCAGGTTCTTGCGCAGTTCCTTCAAGTCGCGGCGCGTCTCGACGGCCTTCTTCTTGAAGTTCTCGACCTCGGCCAGCTGCTCGGGCGACAGCGTCGCCACCTGCGCGCCGGCACGCGTCTTTTGCAGCGCGGCGAGTTTTTCCTGCGTCTGCTGCAGGTTGTCCTCGAGCTCCTTGATCTTGCCGAGATAACTCTGCTGCGCGCGCGCCTCCATCTGCTGGATCACAGTCAACGGTCGAGTGAACGCGGCACGGCTGCGGAGCTTGGTCAGATCAAAGTCACCGGCGACCTGCTCGACCAGGCTTTGCGCGAAGTTGAGATTGCCGTTGCGCGGAACCACCAGGCGCTGACCGAAAACTTCCTGGATCTCGACCGCCGCGCCATCGGTCAGCATGTCGACGTCGGACACCAGCACCACTGAATTTTCCTGCGCGGCTTCGGTAAGTTGGGTCTCGCCCTTGACGTCGTCGGCTTTCGCGGCGGATTTCGCCGGGTCTTTCGACGGCGGCTCGTACGGCTTGGGCTTGCCTTCCGGAAATGCGGTCTTGAATTTTCCGGTCACGCGAATCGCCAGCGGATACGGTGTGCCGGCCGGCTGAAAGCCGCGCGTCGAAGGCTCGCCCGACAACGTGGCGATGATGAGATCCGCCAGCATCGCATTGGGCGACGTTTGCACGAGCACGGTCTGCGTAAGACCTTCGGCGGGCTTGCCGGTGAATACGCTGGCGAACGGCAGCAGCAGCGTACCGACCTGGCTCGCGACGACGTCGTCTTTATTCAGCGCCTCGCCGTTAAGCGACAGGAGTGTCGGCAGGATGCGCGGTCCCGCGCCGCTCGCGTAGGTGAGATCCGCCGCCACCTTGCCCATTTCCATGCCGTAGCCCCATTGCTTGAGCAGCCGGTAGAACGTCGACTGGCCCGCATTGTTGCCGCCGAACGGATTCTGCAGGTCGGGCTGCTGATCGAAGTAGGCGTACGAATCGAGGAACGCGATCATCTTGCCGCCGCGCAGGATGAACTGGTCGAGCGCGTACTCGGTGGCCTCCGAGATGTCGCGCGGGTGGATGACCAGCAGCACCTTGATGTCGTCCGGGATCTTGTCCGCCTTGAGATCGACTTTCTTGACGGTGA
>JAYVME010000382.1:0-3602 GCA_043759115.1 Betaproteobacteria bacterium
TGCGGGTTTCCCATCGGGCGCACGCTCGATCACGTGATTTCGCACAGCGTCTACGTGACGGACCCGGACGGCAACGGGCATGAGTTCTACGCGGACGAGATGCGCGACTGGCGGCGTATCTACAACCTCGATGTCGAAGACGAGGTGACCGCCCAGTGGGATCCGCTCGCGAAGCCGCCCAAGCAGGTGGCGAACTACAATGTTGATGCGCCGATACGGAAGGTGGAAGCGGCGCCGATACACCCGAGCCACCTGATCGGGACGCGGTTCGCCACGCGCAATTTCGACGCGATGCGGGACTTTTTCGTCTCGGTCGCCGGACTGAAAGTCGTCAAAGAGTCATCGAGCCCGCGTCGCGAGGCTCAATTGGCGGGCGCGCTCGGCCGGGTCGATGTCACGCTCGTGGAAGCCGCTGACGGCGAGCCCACAGGGCTGCGCAGTTTCCGGTTCCGGCTGAACGAAGCGGTGGATCCCGCGCCTCTGGCGAAGAAGCTGCAGGCTTCGGGTGTCGACGCCTCCGCAGGCACAGGCGACGCGCCCGCGCTGGTCATCCGGGATCCAGACGGCTTCGGAATCGAATTCCACAACGGCCGGTTTCCCTAGGAGGACGCTTGCCGACCTATACGTCCGGCGCCCTGCGCCTGAATTACCGGGAGATCGGCTCGGGTCACCCTCTAGTGCTCCTTCACGGCTTCGGCCAGCACAGCGGCGCCTGGATGGAGCCGGCGACGGCGTTGGGCAAGTTCTTCCGGGTGCTGGTGCCGGACATGCGTGGCTGCGGGTTGAGCGACACCGACACGCCGGGATTCACGACCCGCGACCTCGCGGCAGACATCGTCGCCCTGCTCGATCACCTGTCGCTGCCTCGCGCGCATTTTTCCGGATGGTCGCTTGGCGGCGCGGTAGGCCTGGAGCTCGGCATCGGCCACCGGGAGCGCCTGCACAGCCTGGCGCTGCATTCGACTTTCGCCGGCGGCCGCGCCGACTACCAGAAAAACTGGATCGCGATGAGGAAGCAGATCATCCTCTCCGGCGACAAGGAACTTGACATGGCGACGCGGATCATCGGATTCTTCAGCCCAGAGTTCGTGAACGAGCACCCGGAACGCATCGCTGATTTCAAGCGCCGAGAGTTGTCGAATCCCCATCCCGGCACCGAAATCGGCCTTGCGGGACAGAACTCGGCGGCCCAGCAACACGAGGCGCGCGACCGGATCCACCTAATATCGGTCCCCACGCTCATTACCGTGGGCTCCGCCGACCGGACGACATTGCCCGCGGCGTCGAAGCTGATGAACGAGAAGATCAAGGGTTCGGAGCTGTTCATCTTCGACAATGCGGGTCACTTCCCGGCATTCCAGATGTTCGATGAGTTTGTGAGCGTATCGCTGGGCTTTGCGATTAAGCACACTCCTCAAGCGGTCAGTACCATTTACTCATTAGTCACTAATATAGGCGACACTTGGTGCCTTGAAGAATGATCGAACGAGCGCCGGTTTTTTCTGGATGGCACGCAAGTCGGCGTGGATTCGCGGTTGAAGTTGTTCACCGGCCTTGAGCGGCTTTTTGGCAGTGCCGGTGCGTTTCATATGACTCCACACAAGTTCATCCGGGTTGAGGTCAGGTGCGTATCCCGGGAGATAGTGCAATTGCAGCTTGCCGTTGAGCGAATCGGTGTAGGCGCGGACCGTCGGTCCCTTGTGGGCGGGCAAACCGTCGAGAATCAGTTCGAGAGGCTTTTTGCGATATTTCATCAACTGCTTGAGGAAATCGACAAATCGTGCCGCATTCAATGCGCCCTTATAGGTGGTGAACCAGAACGCGCCTTTGGCGTTAACGGCGGAAGCCGCCGACACCGACTGCCTTTGGCCCGGCACCTTGACCACGGGCGTCTTGCCTTTGACGCCCCAGGTACGTCCCTGCACTGCATCGGCGCGAAACCCGGACTCATCCCAGAAGTAAATCTCCGCTCCGCGCGCACGGGCGCGCTTGGCAATTCTCGGATAAACCTCGCTTTGCCACTTGGCAATCGCTTCCGGATCGCGTTGGTAGGCGCGCTGCAATGGCTTTTGCGGTGTCAAACCCAGTTTCGCCAACAGCATGCCGATCGCCGTCAAACCCAAGTGCACGCCAAACTCCCGTGCGACCAGTTCCCGCACGATCTGCCGCGTCCACAGTCCGAAGTCAAATCCGTGCTGCCGTGGGTCACGTCCCTTGATCCACCGAAATACTCGCCGCTCCTGCGCCGCCGTCAATGCGCGCGGTCGCCCCGTCCCTTTGGTGCTCTTGAGCCTCTTGAGCCCGTTGCCGCGCCCCTTGATCTTGGGCAGCCATTTGTAAACGCTGGTGCGTGCAAACCCATACGACGCCATCACCTCCGCCGCACGCTCACCCTCGAGCACCCGGCGTACCGCCATCTCGCGGATCGTCTCCAGCGTCTTGTGGTCCAGCGTCCGGCCGTCTATCTTCACCTTCATTCGACTAATCTACCATCGAATAGTTCCGCAATTGTTTCCTATATTATTGACGAATGAGTAAATGTCTGAATGATCCTAAAGTGCTATAGACCCTCCGGAGACTCCTCTCTACTATCGGTCAACCTAAAAAAGACGAGGGACTTTTCGCCCTCTTTCGAGACAAAAGGAGTCGAGATCATGCAACTTGACCTTTCCGAGTCAAATATTGAGATTGAGCATGGCACGTTAGGGAATCGCTCTTCGTCAAGTCTGTTGGTTCACATCCGGGTTCGGGACGCTGGAACCGGATTCGAGTGCGGACGTTGCATCTAAAAAAAGCTTCCGTTCTCTGATATATCTCCTATGGAGTTGATATGAAACTGAATAAGAAATTCGCACTTGCGCCCATCGCTGTGCTGGGTGCTGCGCTTACATTGTTCGCGCTGCCAGGTCACGCCGCCACCTACAACTGGAATTTCGGCCAATTGCTCAGCGGAGTCTTTCAGCCTTCCGCGACTTTCGCGACGCTCTCTGCGACTACCAGCGACAACAAATATTTCGATTTCGACCTGAAGGCCAACGACCTCAACGCGCTGTTTACTTCCGGCGCGTTCCTGACCGGGTTAGCCGTGGCCGACAACCAGACTGGGACTGCGGCGGACCCGACATCCGTCGGATTGGATGCGGGCACGTGGGGTGTCGCGGGGGTGGGATTGAAAGCCAATGCTACGGGGCCCGGCGGCACCAACGTCTGGGATTTCGACTTTACCGTGGGCACAAACTGCAACAGCTCGGCATCGTGCAGATTGACCGCCAACGAGGAAGTGAAGTGGCACGCGAGCTTCAGCGTTCCGATCTACTTCAATGACCCGGCCTTCGCGATTCACGTGCAAGGGCTGACGGCTGCCCAAGGGGGGAGCGATTGGTACACCTCGACGGTGAGCGCCATTCCCGAACCCGAGACTTACGCGATGCTGCTTGCGGGCTTGGGACTGATGGGCTTCGTCGCGCGTCGCCGCCAGCGTAATCTCGCTGCAGCGTGATCTAAAGTAACGGCTGACCCAAACCCCGCTAGGCCGCAGAGAGGCCTGCAAGGTGATCGAGAACCGCGGATTTCTCGCGCTGGAGGCCGACGATTTCGCCCGC
>JAYVME010000383.1:0-8309 GCA_043759115.1 Betaproteobacteria bacterium
CGGACTGGTTGATGTGGCGGCGGACCTACGACGCATGGGGCTACAGCCCGCTCGATCGCATCAACAAGGCTAACGTCAAGCGCCTCAACGTCGCATGGACGTGGGCGCTTAGCACGGGTGCCACGGAGATCACGCCTATCGTTCACGACGGCGTGCTGTTCATTTTCAATTACGCCGACAAAGTGCAGGCGCTCAACGCGACCAATGGCGATCTGCTGTGGGAATACAAACGCGATCTTCCCGCGCCGTTGGTGGCTGAAGGCGGCAATCCGCTGGCGAAACGCAGCATGGCGATCTTCGCCGACACTTTGATTGTCGCGACCTCCGATGCGCATCTGGTCGCGCTGAACGTCAACACGGGCAAAGTCACGTGGGATCGGGCGGTCGCGGACTGGACGAAGGGCTGGCGCTACACGGGCGGCCCGATGGTGGCGGGCGGCAAAATCATTCAGGGCATGACCGGTTGCGGCAATGCGCAACCCGGCGGCTGTTTCATTACCGGGCACGACCCGCAAACGGGTGCTGAAGCGTGGCGGTTTTATTCGATTGCGCGCCCCGGCGAGCCCGGCGGCGATACCTGGAACGGGATACCGCTCGAGAAACGGCATGGCGCTTCGGTCTGGAACTCCGGCAGCTACGACGTCGATTCGAAAACGCTGTTCTTCGGTGTCGGGCAACCGTATCCGTGGATCGCCGAAATGAACGGACTGACTCCCAAAAAAGACGGCATGAAGAACAATGCGCTTTACTCGGATTCGACGCTTGCCATCGATCCCGAAACCGGCAAGCTGAAGTGGCACTACCAGCATCTGGCGGGCGACACCTGGGATCTCGATTATGCCTACGAACGTATCCTGGTCGATCTGCCGATCAACGGCAAAACGCGCAAGACACTCGTGACGGTCGGCAAGCTCGGCATCATCGAGGTGCTCGATCGCACCACCGGCGAATGGCTGTGGCACAAGGAAACCGTTTATCAAAACGTTGTCACGGGGATCAATGCCAAGACCGGCGAGAAGACCATCAATCAGGACGCGATACCGCATATCGGAAAAACCACCGTCAACTGTCCCGCCGATCCGGGCGGACGTGGGTGGCCGGCGACCTCATACAGCCCGAAGACCCATATGCTGTACCTGCCCTTGAACGAGTATTGCTCGGACACGACGCCCACTCCGGTCGAGGCCGGTCAGCTCTATTTGGGCGGCGGACGCGCCATCTACGCGCGCAAACCGATACCGAACAGTGACGGCAACATCGGCCGCGTCGATGCCGTCAGCCTGGACAGTCAGAAGCAGGCGTGGTCATACCGGACCCGTGCGCCCCAAACCGCCGCGGTGCTGGCGACCGGCGGCGGGCTCGTGTTCTCCGGCTCGTGGGACCGTTACATTCGCGCCTTCGACGACCAGACGGGCAAGGTGCTTTGGCAAGTACGCACGAGCAACGCGGTGAACTCGTTCCCGATTACGTACTCGGTGAATGGCAAGCAGTACGTGGCTGTCTCGGTGGGCAATGGATCGAGCCATGCGCGCTCGCTCGCGACCCTGACCCCTGAGATCCGCAATCCGGATGGCGGCTCCTCGCTGTGGGTGTTCGCGCTGCCGGACGAATGAGTGGTGGGTGAGGATTGAGGACTGAGGAGTTTTCCCATTACTCATTCCCCATTGCCGGTTCACTTATTTTCGATCTGATCGGCGTTCATCTGCGTTCATCGGCGGTTGCAGTAGAAAACCTAGTCGAGGTTAAGGCTCATGGACTGCTGCGTCTTCGGATCGACCGGCAGTTCCCTGCCGCCCGGCTCGTAGCCGTTGGCCAGGAGTAGATACGCCACCAGATCGGCGTAGACCTTGTCGCTCAATACACCGGGTCGGTCGGGCGGCATTTTGCTTTTCGTGTACGCGTAGAGATTGGCGACGCTGCCGCCACTCCAGCGATTGCGGAAGTACGAACCACGCAGCGGCGCACCGCCGAACTCGCCATTGTCGAGCGTAGTTCCGTGGCAATCCATGCAGTTGTGCTGGTAGGCCAACTTGCCCTGCGCGACCTGTAGCTCCGTAAAGCTGAGAGCGATTGCCGCCGGAATATTCGCATCAGCCTGTTGCGGCTGCGCGACAACTTTTTGGCGCAGCGCATGCACTAGCGCGGCACCCATACGCTCAGTGCGGGCTGACGCTATCTCGCTCGTCGCGAACGGCTTGAAGTCAGCCGGCAGGCGCTGTTTGTTGTCCCAGGCCGTGACCACGTGATTGAGGACAGCAGCGATTGCGCTATCGTCTAGCGTGTTCCACGCCGGCATCGCGCCCGCGAAATTCGCGCCATTCACGCTTATCGCGCCTTCAAGACCAAACAACAACACGCGAATCAGGTAACCGCGGCCGCCGGCCTGCGCCAGCAGGTTTGTCACATGACCGGCAAGCGGTGGAAAAGCGCCCGGAAGACCGCGGCCGTTTTCCTGATGGCATGCGGTGCAGTTAGTCGTGTAGGTGAGTGCGCCAAGATCGGCGCTCGTGGTTTTCCCCGCTGGCGTGGTTTGGGCGAGTGCTATGGTGCCAGCGCAACTAAGCGCCATGCATAGGCCTATATAGCGAAAAGTTGGGACAGGGGGGGGGTGAGGGGTTTTCGAGTTCATGGCTGGGTTCGGTGTGAATAATAACCGCAGTCAGCTGCACTGGGTACCGTCCCCGTACGCAGCGGCCGGTGTGTTGGTGCTCGAAAATATTTAAGTATATAATCAATGCGTTATCAGCATAATCGGGTTGTTGCAAAATGCAACATTTTGCAACATACTGAGGCAGGAGGTCATCATGTCCGCGATTCGCGTTTCTAAAGAAATGGCCAAGGCGGCAAAGAGCGAAGCCCAATTGATGTGCCGCTCGGTCGCTGCGCAAGTCGAGCACTGGGCTTCCATCGGTCGCGCGGTTGAAGGCGGTATGTCGACGTTCGAGATCAAAGCGCTGTTCGCGCGTGCTTTGCGTGCCGCGGTTCCGGGAGCGTCCGCAGGGGAGGTTTCGGCGGCCGGAGAGAAGACGGATGGAGCGATGTTTTACCGGGCCCGTATCCGCGAAGAAGACCCGATGCTTCGCGTCATTGCGCGATCCGGCGCCGCGCGAGTCGTAAAAATAAGCCAGCGCGAACTCCTCGATGCAAAGCACGGAAGACAACTCGTGGATTACTCGGTGCAACGGGAAAAGATTCTTCCGTGGACGGCGATGAGCCGGTTCGCTGACGCAAATATCGAGGTTTACTTCCGCGAGGTTCCGCTTGAAAAATGAGCGGCCGGTCGGACATGATCGCTTTCAAAGTCTGCTCAAGCTTTCAGGCGATGCCGTACTGGTTGGCGGCCAGTCTCTGGTTGTATGGGCCCATCATTTCGGCATAGAGCCGAAGTATCCGCTGATTCCTTTCATCAGCAATGATGTCGATTTTCTGGCGGGCAGACATCTCGCCGAAGAAATAGCCGGCCAATTGGGCGGAAAACTGTTTGTTCCGGAAATCGACGATCACGTCGTCGTAAATACCGCGGTTGTTACGTTCGGGGTCGATGAAGACTATGAGCGGGTCGATTTTCTCGCCAGCGTTGCCGGTATGGACAGCAAAAAAATTCGGGAGCGGGCCATCGCGGTCAAAGCGTGGGATAACGGGATTCGCGTGATGCATCCCGTGGATTGCCTCGAAAGCAGGATACACAACCTGGATCTGCTGCCGGAAAAACGCAATGACGTGGGCATCGCCCAGGCGAATCTCGCAATTGAAATTGTGCGCGCGCTGATCGAAGACGTTCTGCGGCGCGGAGAAGAGCGTCACGCCCTCAATCTTGCCGAGCACATCGGCTATCTCTCCCGCTCAAGGCAGGCCGCCAATGCGTTGGTCTCTTATGGAATTGAAGTGCTCCATGCGATACCGATCGAGTTGATGCCGGACGGGTTCCAGGCAAAGCGCTGGCCGCAACTTCAAAATTACGCAAAGAAAAAAATGCCGAAGAAGCCCGGGAGTTCCGGATAAGTGAGCTTGCGTTCGTGCCTCGCATCGCACGATCAACCAGGTTCCAGCCTTTCGGCTGGGCTCGATTACCTTTGCCCTGATAACATAGAATAGATACAGTTGCGTTTCTTTCGCTAAAAAACAACACAAGGAGGAGACCATGCAAGCATTCACAACATCGAGAAGGGGAATACGACAAGTGGGCGAGCGTGGTAAAAGACGCGGGCATCAAGCCTGAATAAATGAAGCGAGAAGGAAGCGTGAGGCGTGAGGCGTGAGGCGGTTTCCCTTCACCCTTCACCCTTCACGCCTCACCCATCACCGGTTATCCCATGCCCCGCGCCACTCCCGCCGCCCGCCGTAGCAAGGATTCGGATGCCAACGATAAGAACATCGCGCTCATCCGTGACATTCGACTGCTCGGCCGCCTGCTCGGCGAGGTGATTCGCGAGCAGGAGGGCGCCGATGCATTCGATCTGATCGAGCGTATCCGCCGGCTCTCGGTGGCTTTTCGTCTGAAGCGCGACACCGCCGCCGGCACGGCGCTCGGCCGGCTGCTGAAAACTCTTTCCGACGACCAGACGGTGAGTGTTATCCGCGCCTTCAGCTACTTTTCGCATCTGGCCAACACCGCCGAGGACCGCCACATGGTGCGCCGGCGCGAACACCACGAACGGCTCGGGCACGTGCGGGAGGGCTCGCTCGCGATGACGTTCAAGCGGCTCGCCGGGAGCGGCATCCACGCCGCCGACATCGCGCAGACACTGGCGCACGCGTATATCTCGCCGGTGCTCACCGCGCACCCGACCGAAGTGCAGCGCAAAAGCATCCTCGACGCCGAACGCGCCATCGCGGTGCTGATGGAGGAGCGCGACGACCTGCACACCGCGCGCGCCTGCGCCGACAACGAGGCGCTGCTGCGCGCGCGCGTGACGCAGCTCTGGCAGACCCGCATGCTGCGCTACTCGAAGCTGACCGTCGCCGACGAGATCGAAAATGCGCTGAGCTATTACCGCACCACTTTCCTGCGCCAGATTCCGCGCATGTACCACGAAATCGAGCAGGCGCTGCCCGGGCGGGAGATCGCGAGCTTCTTCCACATGGGCAACTGGATCGGCGGCGACCGCGACGGCAATCCGAACGTCAGCGCCGCAACGCTCTCCATGGCGCTCGCGCGCCAGAGCGAAACCGCGCTGCGTTTCTATCTCGCGGAGGTGCACGAACTCGGCGCCGAACTCTCGATCTCCGAGATGCTCGTGCCGGTCACGCCCGCGCTGCATGCGCTGGCGGAGCGCTCGCCCGACCACAGCGAGCACCGCAGCGATGAACCGTACCGCCGCGCGCTGATCGGCGTGTACGCGCGGCTGGCCGCGACGCTGGAGGCGCTCACCGGCACGGAAGCACTGCGCCACGCGGTGGCGCCGCAGCAACCGTACGCGAGTGCTGACGACCTCTACGCCGACCTGTGCGTGATCGGGGCGTCGCTCGAATCCCACCATGCGCAGGCACTGATCGCACCGCGCCTGAAGCCGCTGATGCGCGCGGTGCGGGTATTCGGCTTTCATCTCGCCACGGTCGATCTGCGCCAGAGTTCGGACAGGCACGAAGAGGTCGTGGCCGAACTCCTGCGGATCGCGGGCATCGAATTCGATTACAGCGCGCTGCCGGAAGCGGCGCGGCGCACACTGCTGTTGCGGCTCCTGAACGATGCGCGGGGGCTGCGCGTGCGCGCCGCCGCGTATTCGGATCTCACGCGGGACGAACTCGCGATCTTCGAGATCGCGGCCGCGATGCTCGCGCGCTACGGCCGCGCGGCGCTGCGCCACTACATCATTTCGCACACCGAGGACGTGAGCGATCTCCTTGAGGTGCTGCTGCTGCAGAAGGAAGCGGGCCTGATGCGCGGCACGCTTGACGGCGAGGCGGGCAACGACCTGATCGTCGTGCCGCTCTTCGAGACCATCGGCGATCTGCGCAACGCGGCGACGATCATGCGCGGCTTCTACGCATTGCCCGGCGTACGCGCAATGGTGCAGCGCGCAGGCGCCGTGCAGGACATCATGCTGGGCTACAGCGACAGCAACAAGGACGGCGGCTTCTTCACCAGCAACTGGGAGTTGTACCGCGCGGAGATCGCGCTGGTTGAACTCTTTGACGAGCTGCGGCGCACGCATGCCATCACGCTGCGCCTTTTTCACGGCCGCGGCGGCACCGTCGGCCGCGGCGGCGGTCCGAGTTACCAGGCCATCCTCGCGCAACCGCCGGGCACCGTGAACGGGCAGATCCGCCTGACCGAGCAGGGCGAAGTGATCGCCTCGAAGTACGCGCATCCGGAGATCGGCCGCGGCAACCTCGAAACACTGGTCGCCGCGACGCTGGAGGCGACGCTCCTGCACCGGACGAAGAGCGCCCCGCAGGGTTTCCTCGATGCGGCGCGGATTATCAGCGCGGCGAGCATGGCCGCTTATCGCAAGCTCGTTTTTGATACGCCCGGTTTTACCGATTACTTTTTCGCGGCGACTCCCATCCGCGAAATCGCCGAGCTGAACATCGGCTCGCGTCCGGCGTCGCGCAAGGCCACGCGCGAGATCGCGGACCTGCGCGCGATTCCGTGGGGATTCAGCTGGGGACAGTGCCGCGTCGCGCTGCCCGGGTGGTACGGCTTCGGCGCGGCGATTCATGCCTACCTCGGCAGCGGCGTGAAAGAGCGCAAGGCGCGGATTACGCTCTTACAGCGCATGCACCAGCAGTGGCCGTTTTTTCGCACCCTGCTGTCGAACCTCGACATGGTGCTGGCGAAGACCGACCTCGCGATCGCCGCGCGCTACGTCGAACTGGTCGAGGACCAAAAGCTTGGACAGCGCATCTTCGCCGCGATCGAAGCCGAGTGGCTTCTCACGAGCGAGGCATTGTCCGTGATCACCGGCGAGGCGCAACGTCTGGCGTCGAACCCGTCGCTGGCGCGTTCCATCGAGCACCGCTTTCCCTACCTTGACCCGCTGAACCACCTGCAGGTCGAGTTGATGCGCCGCTATCGCGCCCAGCGGGAGGGCGAGCCCGGCAACGAGCGCGTGCAAAGCGGCATTCACATCTCGATTAACGGCATCGCGGCGGGCTTGCGCAATACGGGTTGAGGGCCGCGCACGAGAAAGGGTGAAGGGCAATGGGTAATGGGGAATGGGCAAAATCCTCGGCTCCCCGCTTTGCTCTCCTCATCCATCACTCATCACCAGGGTGCCTGAGGCGGTCGCCGCATTGGCGGGCGAACCGGCGAATGGTGAAGCGCGACCAAACGACAGCAAACCACGGTGTATCCGGTAGAATGTCCGGATGTCGCTCAAAGCCCGGTTTGATCTTCGCGAAAAGCTCGGTGAAGGGGCCACCAGCGAGGTCTACGACGCTTACGACAAAAATCTGCGGCGCCACGTCGCGATCAAGCTGTTCAAGAAGTTTAACCACGGCAAGGTCTATGCGGAGCTGAAGGAAAGGTTCCTGGTCGACGCGCGGGCCGCCGCCGGCGTGTCGCACCCGAACATCGTGACGATTTACGATGCCGGCAGTTTCGACGAAGGCATCGCAATCGTCATGGAGCTGGTCAAGGAATCATTGCGCAAAGTGCTCGACCGGACGCCGCGGTTGCCGTGGGAGACAATCAGCAGCATTGCGGCGCAGGTTGCCGACGGATTGAAATGCCTGCACGGCAACGGCATCTTCCATCGCGACATCAAGCCCTCGAACATATTGATCGCGCCCGGCAACCTCGCCAAGATCGGCGACTTTGGCCTCGCGCATCTGCCGTTGTCGGAATTGACGCGCACCGGCACGGTGATCGGCACGCCGAAATACATGTCGCCCGAGCAGGCGCAGGGACAGGTCATCGACTACCGGACGGATATTTTTTCGTTGGGCGTCGTGCTGTTTGAAATGCTGACCGGCCAGACACCCTTCGAGTTGCCGCTATGCAAGGACCATGTGCTGCTGGGCCGCATCGTAGCCGAGCCGGCGCTGAAACCCTCGCAGCTGAATCCGCAGGTGCCCGTGGAGTTCGATGCGATCGTGGCGCGCGCGCTGGCGAAAAATCCGCAGGGCCGTTATCAGGACGCCGCGAAATTCGCGGAGGCCCTGCGCGGCTTCAAGGCGCCGGCCTGACTTTCAGCCCGCCGCAGGGCAAGGACGGCGACGACCCGGTATTCCGTTTGAGGGATGACTTAGCCCGTTATGAGAGCCACACGCAAAATGGCCCTGCTCTCGATCGCAACGTCGATCGTGACGCTGGGATTGAAGTTCGGCGCGTATTGGCTGACCGATTCCGTCAGCCTGCTGTCGGA
>JAYVME010000384.1:0-3590 GCA_043759115.1 Betaproteobacteria bacterium
CCGGTCATCTCGACGTGGAAGCGCTTCGTGACTTTGCCGGAACGATTGCGCACGATGCCCCACGCATCCAGCGTGCCGTTGAAATACGTCGCAAGGTCCAGCACCGGCTTCTGCTCCCGGTATTGCTCCACACCCGGCCCGGCGCAGCCCGCCAGCAACAGAAACCCCAGACTCGTCCACGCCATTGCCGATTTCATGCGTATTGCCTCCATGATCATTTGCGTTCCATCCCCGCGGGACGATCGAGTGGCGCAACCCACAACAGACCCGCGGCGCCCAGCTTGATCGCGCAAGGCAACAATGCATAAATGGCAGCGAGTTGGCCGGCCCGGTGCTGGATGGCGCCCGGCTCATATCCCATCCACGCGAGCAAGGGCAGCGCGATGCCGGCCGCCGCTGCAAGATTGAATTTTTCGACCATTTGCCAGAGTCCGAAATAGACGCCGTCGGGCCGTTGCCGTTCTCGTTCGGCCTGTTCATCCACCACGTCCGCCAGCAGCGATGGCGGAAGCGAAAGCTCGGCGCCGTAGGCAAGGCCCGACAGCGCGCAAACGATCGCGAAAGCAACCGTGTCGCCGGCCTGCAGCAGGTAAGCCCAGACGAATGCAAACACGGCGAGGAACATGCCGCCCATCCAGGTGCGCCTTTTCCCCAGATGCTTCGACACCGCGATCCAGACCGGCATGCCCAGCGCGCCGGCCAGGAAATAGACGCCGAGGAACAGGCCCGCAAGATCGGGGCGCCGGATCACGTCTTCGACGAAGAACAGGATCAATGTTCCGGGGATTGCACCGGCTATGCCGCTCAATACGAATACGCCCATGAGCCAGCGGAACCGCGCGTTCCGCAACGGCAGCAGGATCGACCGCATCGAGGCGTCCGGCGCGGCGGTCGCCGCGGGCCGCCTCGTATGGCGCAGCGTGATGAACGCCGCCGCCACCAATACCAACACAAAGAGCAAAGAAAAAAACGCCAGGCCGCTTCCCGTGTCGGTGCCGAGAAAGCCCGGCGCCGCGGCGGCAATCAGCACCCCCAGCAAACCGAATGCACCACGACTTGCGGTGACACGGGTGCGCTCATGGTAATCGTCCGAAAGCTCCGCACCCATCGCGAAGTAACTGATGCATGCCGCGCTGAAGCCGACATAGACGATCAGCAGATTGACGAGGAGCCATATCGCCAGTCCGACCTGGTTGGCCTGCGGCGGATGGAACAAACCGACAAAACCCGCGCCGAGCAAAGGCAGGCCCAGGATGATGGGGATGCCGCGTCCCATTGGCAGACTGGCACAGCGGTCGCTGAGGTAGCCGAGCAAAGGGTCTTGCAACGCGTCGATCAATCGAGCACATAGCAGGATCGCGCCGATCAGGGCCAGTGGCATGCCAAGTTCACCGGCGTACAACTTCGGCACGTGCACATACACCGGCAGGGCCGCCATCGCCAGCGGAACGGAAAATATCGAATACACCGCCAGTTGGGAACGCGACAGCGCGGCGGCGATCATTTGCTGCCGATCAGCGATTGCCGCAGGCCAGGCTCGCGGGTACGCGCATCCAGCCAGATGGCGAAGAACGCGTGCGCGAATTCGGTATCGGCGATGACGCCGACCAGTTTTCCCTGGTAATAAAATTCCGCGCCTTTGCCGGGCCGGTTGACGCCGGTCAGGTGTTCGCCTTTCTTCACATCCGGCATGACGCCGGACAACGCTTCGTTCCAGCGAACCAACTGCCGTACATCGCCGAATCCGAGCCTGCGCATTTCATCGAGGCTGGTTTGCACCAGCCTGCCAGCCTTGATGTCACGCGCGTAGACGATATCGAGCGCAAACTCGCGCTGGGCGTTCCAGCCTCTTCCCTCGACCCAGAGGCTCGCGTCATAGATGTGAAGCCCCAGCCAACGCAGGCGGCCTTCCCCCGCCAATCGCAATTCGGGGAAATCGCGAGCAATGGTTTCCGGCAGGGGTACCGCCACACACGGGGCGGATCCCAGAAGTCCCAGAACGGCAAGCACCGCCAGGGCGCGGAGACTACTCACGCAGCAGTTCCACCTGCATGACATCGGTACTGCCCGTCCGGAAACCGACTTCGCAGTACACGAGGTAGAACTGCCAGAGGCGATCGAAACGCTCGTCGAATCCGAGCGCGCGCAACCCGCCGGTTGCATGCCGGTAGCGATCGTGCCAGCGCCGCAACGTTTCGGCATAGTCGTCGCCGAAGCAGTGCTTGTCGCGCACGCGCAGTCCCTCGCGGCTCGCGAGCTTCTGAAAAACTTCGGGGCACGGCAGCATGCCGCCGGGAAAAATGTATTGCTGGATGAAGTCGACCGATTGCCGGTAGCGGAGGAATAGATCGTCGGCGATGGTAATGGTCTGGATAAGGGCACGGCCGCCGGATTTCAGGCGATTGCGCACGACCGAAAAGAAAACCGGCCAAAAACGCTCGCCGACAGCCTCGAACATTTCCACTGATACGACGTGATCGAAACTTCCCTCGATATCGCGATAATCGGTCAGCGAAAGATCCACCAGATCCGACAGGCCCGCATCGTCAATGCGCCGGCGCGCGAATTCCAGTTGCGCCGGCGAAAGGGTAATGCCGCGGATACGGCAGCCGCGGGTGCGCGCGGCGTACTCCGCAAAGCCGCCCCAGCCGCAGCCGATCTCCAGGATATGGTCATCGGCGCGAACGTCGAGGCGTTGCAGTATCCGTTCGTACTTTGCGAGCTGCGCCTGTTCAAGCGTGCGCTCCTGATCGCCCTGGAACAGCGCCGCCGAGTAAGTCATGCTCGCGTCGAGCCACGACTGATAGAAGGAATTTCCCAGGTCGTAGTGCGCGTGGATATTTTTTCGGGCGCCGTCGCGCGTGTTGGCGCGGCGCAGGTGACGCAACCGGTAGAAAAGCCGGCCCCACCATTTCCCGTACAACACTTTCTCGATTACCGCGCGATTGATCGCCATCAGTTCAAGCAACGCGCGCAGATCCGGCGTGTGCCAGCGCCGATCCAGGAACGTCTCGGCGAATCCGACGTCGCCGGACCTTGTCACCTCGTCGAACACCTGCCAATCCATGAGTTGGATCGTCGCATCGGGACCGGGCAAGGTGCCGGTAAAACTGAAAGTCTGCCCGCCGGGGGCGACGAGATCCAAATGCCCATGCTGCAGGCGTCCAAGCAACGAAAGCAGCATGCGGCCGGAGCGGGGCACACGCACGGAAAACCGGTTCGACGTCGCTTCTGCGGGATTCATCGCGTCACATCCTGCCGCGGCGGAAGCGGCTTGGTAAACCACGGCACGCCCTTCACCCACAGGATCAAGGCCTGCAAATGAATGCGCGCGACGACGCCGAAGGTCATCCACGGATAGAGCAGGAAAGCGCGCAATAAGGCGCCGGCGCCGAACGTCGAGCCTGTCCCGGAAATGGCGGTGAGCAGCAGCTTGCCGTCCGGATCATCGTAGTCGATGCGGATGTGGCTGGCAGCCTGCCCGACCCGGAACTGGAAGCGGTAGTGTCCGGCCACGTCGCAGAACGGCGAAACATGGAAGGCCTTGCGCGCTTCCATCGAGTCACTCTCGATGATCACGCGGCCATCCG
>JAYVME010000385.1:0-3585 GCA_043759115.1 Betaproteobacteria bacterium
GGTGAGAGGATTCGAACCTCCGACTCCTGCGTCCCGAACGCAGTACTCTACCAGGCTGAGCTACACCCCGATTTGCTGCGCTCCAACTACAAGGGGCACGTGTGTGCCCCATGGAGCGCCTAACTGTTAGGCGCTCTTAGTAGTCGCGTGTAACGGCAAAGTCCGCCAATTGTAGCAAAGATTCGCGGTATTTTGAATTTGGCAGCGCCGCCAGTGCAGCGCCGGCCATACGCGCCTCGGCCTCGGCCTGGCGCCGCGTGTAATCGAGCGCGCCGCTGCGCTGGATGGCGGCGATAACCTGCTGGAGTTCGTCCAGGCCGCCCGCCTCGATCGCTTTCATGATGAGCGCGGCTTCCGCGGCACTGCCGTGTTTGATCGCATAAATCAGCGGCAGCGTTGCCTTGCCTTCGGCCAGATCATCGCCAATGTTCTTGCCGGTCGCCTTGTTGTCGCCGGAGTAATCGAGAACATCGTCAATCAATTGAAACGCGGTGCCCAGATGCATGCCGTAGTCCGCCATCGCGGTTTCCTCTGCGGGTGTAGCGCTCCCGAGTATCGCGCCCAGCCGGGTCGCCGCCTCGAACAACTTGGCGGTCTTGTAGCGAATAACCTGCAGGTACGCATGCTCGTCGATGCCGGCATTGTGGCAATTCATCAATTGCAGCACTTCGCCTTCGGCAATGACGTTGGTCGCCTCGGCCAGCACCTGCATCACCCGCATGGATTCAACTTCCACCATCATCTGGAACGCGCGCGAGTAGACAAAGTCGCCAACCAGCACGCTGGCCGCGTTGCCGAACAAGGCATTGGCCGTCGGATTACCGCGTCGCAATTCCGAAGCGTCAACGACGTCATCGTGCAGCAACGTGGCGGTATGGATGAACTCGACCACCGCCGCCAACTGGTGGTGGTGTCTGCCTTGATAGCCGAACACACCCGCCGACAGGATCACCAGCGCCGGACGCAGGCGCTTGCCGCCGCTGCCGATGATGTATTCAGCGACCTCGCGCACCAGCGCCACATCGGAGGTGAGGCGGGCGCGAATAACGGCGTCAACCGCGCGCATGTCCGCGGCAATAAAGTCTTTAATAACAGGGACGGACATCAGGCTACAGTAAAGAATGGGCGCCGCACGCTGTCCCGGCCGGGCATTCGACCGCAAAGCGGCCCCGGCGAGACTGGCAAGTCGCTCATTTTACTCTGCTTTGACTGGAAAATCGCCTTTGGGTATAATGCTCGGTTTACCGAATCCGGCAAGCCAGCGGGTGAAAAGGGTCCTATCATGTATGCGGTCATCAAAACCGGCGGCAAGCAGTACCGCGTTGCTTCCGGCGAAAAACTCAAAATCGAACAAATCGCGGCTGACGTCGGGGCGGAAATCGTCATCGACGAGGTATTGATGGTCGCCGACGGCGAAAAAATCGCACTCGGTACACCGCTTTTGGCCGGCGCGTCGGTCAAGGCGAAAATCGTCTCCCACGGACGCGGCGACAAGGTGCATATATTCAAAATGCGCCGCCGCAAGCATTATCGCAAGTCGCAGGGACACCGCCAAAACTATACCGAGATCGAAATTCTCGGCATCGCAGGTTAAGGAGCAAGCGCAATGGCACATAAGAAAGCAGGCGGCAGTTCACGCAACGGCCGCGACTCGAATTCAAAACGGCTGGGCGTAAAGGCCTACGGCGGCGAGGTCATCACCGCGGGCAGCATCATCGTGCGCCAGCGCGGCACGCAGGTGCACCCGGGCGTCAATGTCGGCATCGGCAAAGACCACACTTTGTTTGCCATGGTGGCGGGCACGGTGGAGTTTGCGATCAAAGGACCCGCCAGAAAAAAAACCGTCAACGTGCTTGCCGCGTAGCCAAGGCTCTTACGAAATTGAAAAGCCCTGCCACTGCGCAGGGCTTTTTTGTTTCTCCGCCGCGTACTCAATGCGGAAAATGCGAATTCGTTTTGCCACTGAACCGCCAGATAAATCATGAACACTGCCATCCTTGATGCCGTTTTTTCCATGCGCGAACGCCGTCTCGTGCGCGGCTAACTTGGCGATACAAAAATGAAATTCATCGACGAAGCGACAGTCGAACTCCACGCCGGCAAGGGCGGTGACGGATCGGCATCGTTCAGGCGCGAAAAATTCGTGCCGCGCGGCGGTCCCGATGGCGGCGACGGTGGACGCGGCGGCAGCATATTTGCCGTCGCGGACCGCAATATCAACACGCTGGTCGACTACCGCTTCGCGCGCATCCATCGCGCGAAGAACGGCGCCGCGGGGGGCGGCGCGGATTGCAATGGAAAATCGGCTGAAGATGTCGTGCTGCGCGTGCCGGTGGGCACCGTGATCAGTGATCTGGAAACCAGTGAGATTATCACCGACCTTGCGGCCCATGAGCAAAAAATGCTGATCGCCAAAGGCGGCGCCGGCGGTTTGGGCAACCTCAATTTCAAGTCGAGCACCAATCGTGCCCCGCGCCAGTTCACGCGCGGTATGCCGGGCGAGTCGCGCAAACTCAAGTTCGAACTCAAGGTGCTCGCGGACGTGGGGCTCCTCGGCATGCCCAACGCCGGCAAGTCGACCTTCATCCGCGCGGTGTCCGCGGCGAAGCCGAAAGTCGCCGACTATCCGTTCACCACGCTGCACCCCAACCTCGGCGTGGTGCGCGTCGATAACAACCGCAGCTTCGTAATCGCCGACATTCCCGGCCTGATCGAGGGTGCGGCCGAGGGCGCCGGTCTCGGCCACCAGTTCCTGCGCCACCTCGCGCGCACGCGTCTCTTGCTGCATATCGTCGACATCGCGCCGTTTGACGCCGAGACTGATCCGGTCACTGAAGCGCGCGCGATCATCAACGAACTCAAAAAATATGATGAAGCGCTGTTTCACAAACCCCGCTGGCTGGTGTTGAACAAGGCGGACCTGCTCGCGCCGGAAGACCAGACCGCGCGCGTGCAGCAGTTCCTGACGGACTTTGGCTGGCGCGATAAAAGCTTTATCATTTCAGCGCTGAGCGGCGCGGGCTGCAAAGAGCTGACTTTTGCCATCATGGAGCATCTGGATCAAAACCGGGATTCAGGAGTCAGAAGCCAGGACTCCGAAGTCGAATCCCTGCACCGTGAAATGAATGCCGAATCCTGAATCCCGCATCATGCATCCAATATGGGCTCTGAATTAGCCAAAGCCAGACGATTCGTCGTCAAAGTCGGCAGCAGCCTCGTCACCAATCAGGGACAGGGGCTCGATCACGCCGCGCTGGCGCGCTGGGTCGCCCAGATCGCCGAATTGCGCAAGCTCGGGCGCGAGGTCGTGCTGGTGTCGAGCGGCGCGATTGCCGAAGGCATGCAGCGCCTGGGCTGGAAGAAACGGCCCAGCGCGGTGCATGAACTGCAAGCTGCGGCCGCGGTCGGACAGATGGGCCTGATCGAAGCGTATGAGTCGCATTTCCGCGAGCATTCGCTCATTACTTCGCAAATTCTGCTCACGCACGAGGACATGGCGGACCGCAAACGCTATCTGAATGCGCGCTCGACGCTGCGCACGCTGCTCGACCTTAACGTGATCCCGATCATTAATGAAAACGACAC
>JAYVME010000386.1:0-8262 GCA_043759115.1 Betaproteobacteria bacterium
GACCTCGGCTCGCTGCAAACAGGCAAGTACGCCGATCTGCTGGTGCTTGACCGCGATTACCTGACCGTGCCTGCGGGCGAGATCAAGGACATCAAGCCGCTCATGACCATGGTCGGCGGCAAAGTGGTATACGAGTCAACGAAAAAGTAGCGTCAGGAGAATTTGATGGACGTAATCATGCCGCAGTTGGGCGAGACGGTCACCGAGGGTGTCGTCACCAAGTGGCACAAGAAAGTCGGCGATGCGGTCAAGGCCGATGAAATGCTGTTCGATGTCGAAACCGACAAGGTCAGTACGGAAATTCCGGCGCCGGTGGGCGGTGTCATCGCCGAGATCCTCGTCGAGGAGGGCGTGACCGCAAAGGTCGGCGTGCGTCTGGCGGTGATCCGCGAGAGCGGCGGCGCCGCGGCCGTCGCGCCGGTTGCCGCGACCGTCTCAGCGAAGCAGGCGGTAGCCGCGGCGTCGACGCCGGCGGCCTTCGCTTCGCACGCAGCGCGCTTTGCGCCCGCGGGCGCGGGCGAGCGTTTGTCGCCGGTGGTGCGCCGGCTCGTTGCCGAGCACCAGTTGAATCCGGCGGACATCAAAGGCAGCGGCCGCGACGGGCGTATCACGCGCGAAGACGTGCAGGGTTTCATCGCGCAGCGCGGCGCGCGTGGTCAGGCCGCAGTCAGGACGGAGCCACCGGCCCCGTACACAGTTGCGGTCGCCGGGCAGATGCGCAAGCCGCTCAACAACATCCGCAAGCGCACCGCCGCGCACTTAGTCCGCTCGTGGACAACGGTACCGCATGTGCTGCAGGCGATCGAGGTCGATTTTCTGCGCGTCGAGCAGGCGCGCGCGGCGGCGGGCGCGGCATGGAAGGCGCGCGAAGGTTTTACGCTCACCTACCTGCCGTTCATCGCGCGCGCGGTGTCGGTGGCGCTGGCCAAATTCCCGTTGCTCAACGCGAGCCTCGACGGCGATGACCTCGTGCTGCACGGCCATATCAACATCGGCATTGCGGTCGATCTGAATTTCGACGGCCTGGTGGTGCCGGTCATCAAGGATGTGCCGAACAAATCTCTGCCGCAGCTTGCGCGCGAAATAAACGATCTCGCGCAGCGCGCGCGCGCGAACCGCCTGAAACCGGATGAGTTGAGCGGCGGCACTTATACGCTGTCGAATTCGGGCGTGTTCGGCACGCTGATCACCGCACCCATCATCAACCAGCCGCAGGTCGCGATCCTGTCGACCGACGGCGTGAAGAAGAAGCCGGTCGTCATCGAGAGTGCTGCCGGCGACAGCATCGCAATCCGCCCGATCGGCGTGCTGGCGCAGACGTTCGATCACCGCGCGGTCGATGGCGCGTATTCGGGGGCGTTTCTGCGGGAAGTAAAAAACATTCTGGAAACCCGCGACTGGATGCAGGCGCTGAACGCCTAGCACTGACTTTATTGTGACTCAGAACCCGTCGCGAAAACAAAACACCGACAAGCAACCGCCGATAAACGCCGATTGACGCCGATATAAAATTCAGACCCGGACCTGAATCAACGCCAAGTCTTTTGAACTTATCAGCGTTCATCGGCGTTTGTCGGCGGTTCCAAAATATTTTTGAGACCGCTTCTCAATGCTTTATTTGACGTTTCGATTGGAAAACACATGGCAACTGCAAATATGAAGCAACACAAGCTCGGCTGGATCGGTATTGGTCGTATGGGATATGCAATGGCGCAGCGGCTCGCGCAGGCGGGCTGCGACATTGCGGTGTGGAACCGCACCCAGTCCAAAGCCGATCCGCTTAAGCCGTACGGCGCCAGGGTGGTCGATACGCTGCCCGAACTCGCCACATGCGACATCGTGTTCACGATGGTATCGACGGGCAAGGACGTGAAGGAAGTGTTGTTTGGCGCAAATGGCGTGATGGCCAAAGGCAAGAAGCCGAAAATCGTCGTCGACAGCACCTCGATTTCCCTCGATGAGTCGGCTGAAATCCGGGAGAAGCTGGCGACGCATGGCGTGCAATTTCTTGCGGCACCCGTATCGGGCAACGCGAAAGTGATCAAGGCCGGCAAGCTGACGGTGGTGGCGTCGGGACCCAAAGACGCATTTGACGCGGTTGCTCCTTACCTCGAAGCGATCGGCCAGGGCGTGAGTTACGTCGGCGACGGCGAACTCTCGCGCATTGCCAAGATCTGCCACAACGTGATGCTCGGCGTGGTGATTCAGAATCTGTGCGAAATCACGGTGCTCGCCGAGAAGGCCGGCATGCAGCGACATGCGTTTCTCGATTTTCTCAACAAGAGCGTGATGGGATCGATGTTCACGCGCTACAAGACGCCGGCGTTGTCCAACCTCGATTTTCATGTGACGTTCACGCCGGAACTGCTGAGGAAAGACATCGATCTGGGCCTTGCTGCCGGCAAGCACTTCGGGGTGCCGATGCCGACCACCGCAATCACGCGCGACCTCGTGCAGACGATGATCGGTCACGGCTACGACCAGGACTTTTCGCAATTGTTGCTGCTGCAGGCCAAGGCGTCGGGCATTGAATTGAAATCCGAGAACCAGACCATCAGTGACGGATTGTCCTGAGAAACCGGTGAATGCGTGAAGGGTGAATGCGTGAATACCCCCTCCGTCCCCCTTGCCAAAGGGGGAGGGAACCCTTTACTCCTTCACCCTTTACCCTTCACTCAGCCGATCGATTAGAGAGGCTAAGCAATGGGTGACGAGTATCCAGTCGTGAAAGTCGCCGCGGTGCAGGCGGCGTCGGTGTTTCTCGACCGCGCGGGTTCGACCGCGAAAGCGTGCCGCCTCATCCGCGAGGCGGGCAAAAACGGCGCCCGCGTAATCGGCCTGCCCGAAGGGTTTATTCCCGCGCACCCGGTGTGGTTCCACCATCATTCGGCGACCAGTGCGATCGCCAACAAGTTTTCCGTCGAGCTTTTCAAGAACTCGGTCGAGATTCCGGGGCCGGAGATCGACGCCCTGTGCGCGGCGGCGCGCGACGCTAACGCCTATGTCGTGGTCGGCGTGTGCGAGAAAATGCCGAATACGCTGGGCACGATGTTCAATACCCAGGTCTACATAGGGCCCGCCGGCAACCTCATCCGCAAACACCAGAAGATCATGCCGACGGTGGGCGAGCGGCTGGTGCACATGGGCGGCTTCGGCGACACGTTCGGCGCGTTCCCGACCGAGTTCGGCCCGATGAGCGGGTTGATCTGCGGCGAGAATTCGAATCCGCTGGCGGTGTTCGCGCTGACCGCCGAAGGCACGCGCATTCATGTCATGAGCTGGCCGAACCATTTTCCGACCAGCGGCGACCCGCTGCGCAACCGCGTGACGATCGATGCGCAGGCGTTCGCGCAGATGAGCAAGGCGTTCGTCATCGCGGCGTGCGGCACGGTGGACGAAGCGATGATCAAGCGGCTCGAAGTCGGGCCGGCAGCCGAAAAGTTTCTGCGCGACCCCGATTCGTGCGGCGGCAGCGTGATCGTGGCACCCAACAGCCGCATTCTCGCCGGCCCGATGGGCGCGGAAGAGGGCATACTGTATGCGGAATGCAATCTCGAACTCGGTGTGCTGACCAAGTTGCGGCACGACTTTGCCGGGCACTACAACCGCCCGGACATTTTTCAACTCCAGATCAATCGCAGCGCGCCGCATATCTACACGGTGCAGGGCACGCGCGAGCGCGCGGCGCTCGATGCGCCGGGGCGGTTGCCGGGTGTCGTGCCCGCGCTGGCCGATGCATCCGGCGCGGATTGGCGCACGGTCGAGATGAAGCCAGCGGACGTTGAGGCCGGGGTCGGGAATAAAAAATGAACGCAACAGGGAGCGACTGCACATGAAATTTCGGCAATTGGGCAAGACCGGGCCGCGGGTATCCGCCATCGGCATGGGCCGCGGCAATCAATCGGTGAAGATTGGCGACCCGCTTGAGAAGGAGTTTAACGAGACGATCCGGCGCGCGCTCGATCTGGGCATCAACTTCTTCGACAGTTCGGATTTGTACTGGAATACGCGCCATGAGGTGCTGCTCGGGCGCGCCCTGCAGGGGCGCCGGCACAAGGTGTTGATCGCATCCAAATTCGGCAACATCGATCTGCCCGACGGCAAGAAGGGAACCAATGGCAAGCCCGAGTACGTGTTCTCGTCGTGCGAGGCGAGTCTCAAGCGGCTGGGCACCGACGTCATAGACGTCTACTTTATGCACCGCGTCGATCCGAATACGCCGATCGAGGACACCGTGGGTGCGATGTCGCGCCTGGTCGAGCAGGGCAAGGTGCGCTATCTGGGGTTGTGCGAGGCAGGGCCCAATACCTTGCGGCGCGCGCACAAGGTTCACCCGCTCGCGGCACTCCAGACCGAATACTCGCTGTGGGCGCGCGATTGCGAAGCGGAAATTCTGCCGGTTTGCCGCGAGCTCGGCATCGCCTACGTCGCGTATGCGCCGCTCGGGCGCGGATTGCTGACGGGCGCTATCAAGACGGTGGAGGATATGCCGGAGAGCGACCGCCGGCGCAAGCATCCGCGCTTCCAGCCGGAGAACCTCGCGCGCAACGTCGAGCTTGTCACCCAGCTCGGCGAGATGGCGGCGGGCATGGGGGTCACCAATGCGCAGCTCGCGCTGGCGTGGCTGCTCGCACAGGGGGACGACATCGTGCCGATTCCCGGCACCAATCACGTGCATAACCTCGACCTGAATGTCGCCGCGACAGACATTGCGTTGACCAAAGACGAAGTCAATGAGTTGAGCCGGATTTTCGCGCTGGGCGCCGGTGCCGGCGCGCGCTATGCGCCCAATGTGTTGAAGGGCGTCGGCATATGACTGTGATCTCATCGCAGATCCAAGAAAAATGCGGTTCCGCGCTGCTCTAGAAAACGCATTTCAATATATTCAATCGAGAGTGTAAATGGCAAAACTGAAACGCCCTCCGCGCAAATCCACGCGCAACGCGCATGTGCGCGCGCATCCCGCACCGCGGCGATCGCGCAAACCCGCGGCCCTCCAATTCCAGTCGCTGCAGGAAATCGTGCTCGCCGCGCGGCGCAATCTGTCGCCGGATTTATGGAATCACCTCTCCGGCGGTTCGGATTCCGAAACCACGTTGAGACGCAACCGCTACGCGCTCGACTGCCTGGCCTTGCGCCAGCGCGTGCTGGTCAACGTCGTCGATATCGACATCTCGACCACGCTCCTCGGCAAAAAACTCGCGCTGCCTGTATTTATGGCACCCGTCGGCGGATTTGTCGGTTTTGTCAATTCACGGCAGGGGGCGATACCGGTGGCGCGCGCGGCGATTGCGTGCGGCACGACGGCTTTCATCAGCATGGCGGCGCTGCCCGGTATAGAAGAAACCGCCGCCGCGGCAAGCGAGCCGCTGATTTTCCAGCTCTACGTGCGCAGCGACCATCAATGGATCAAGGACATCCTCGACCGCGCGAAGGCGGCCGGCTACCGCGCGTTGTGCGTGACGGTCGATCGCAATTACTACGGGCGCCGCGAGCGCGACATCATCAGCCGTGCCGCCGTGCGCGATGGTTTTGGCGATCCGAAATTTCAGCAAAGCCTGTGCTGGAACGATCTCATCTGGATGAAGCAGCGCATGAAACTGCCGCTGATCGTCAAAGGCATCGCGACCGCCGAGGATGCGCGCATGGCGGTCGAGCACGGCGCGGACGTCGTTTACGTGTCGAATCACGGCGGACGCCAGCTCGATCACGGCCAGGCGAGCATTGAAGTGCTGCCCGAAGTGGTCAATGCGGTCGATGGCCGCGCCGAGGTGTTGTACGACGGCGGCGTGCTGCGCGGCACCGATGTCGTGAAGGCGGTTGCGCTTGGCGCGCGCGCGGTGGGCGTGGGCAAGCTCCTTGGTTGGGCGCTGGCCGCCGGCGGCGAAGCGGGCCTCACGCGCATGCTCGAACTGATGGAAATCGAAATTCGCACGGCGCTCGGTCTGATGGGCGTGACCTCGCTCGCGCAACTGAATCCGTCGTGGGTGGTTCCCGCGCAGCCGACCGGCCCCGCCAGCGTGACGAGCGCGTATCCGTGGTTTGAAGAGAAAAAGTGAGGCGTTAGGCGTTAGGCGTGAGGCGTGAGGGGGTTTCACGCATTAACCCATTCACGCTTCACTAAAGAATGTAATCCGGGAAAGGAACCAAGCATGAGCGAATCTAACAGTCTGAATCTCGAACCGCGCCTCGCGGCGATCATGGCGCAGGAATATCCGCGCTTCTCGGACGCGGAATACGCGCGCCGGCACCAGTTGCTCGACGACGTGATGCAGAAAGCCGGCGTCGATCATCTGCTGGTGGTGACCGACCATCGCGTCGGCAACGCGCCGCAATGGGTGACCTCGTGGCCGGGCACGGTCGAGGCCTATGTCGTGTTCAAGCCCGGCGTGAAGATGACGATGTTCATGGAGTGGTACAACCACTTTCCGCTCGGCAAGAAAATCGCGCGCGATGTGGACGTGCAATGGGGCGAGCACCAGGGTATCCAGAAAACCATCGCCGAACTGAAGCGCCGCGGCGCGCAGCGGGTCGGCGTCATGGGGCCGCTGGTGGTTTCGAAATGGCGCATGCTCGAAGAGCACTTCACGCTGGTCGGGCTCGATGCTGAGTACATCCGATTGCGCACCATCAAATCCGAAGAAGAGATCGATTGGCTCAGGATAGGTGCTGCGCTGTCGGACGCGGGTCTCGCCGCACTGGTCGACGGCACGCGCATCGGGCTCACCGAGCGCGAGCTTGGCAACATGATAGAGCGCGCGTGGGTCGGCCACGGCGGTACGACGATGATTCACTATATCGGCCGCACCTCGATGGCTAAGCCGCAAATATTCGTGCCGCCGCAGCACCACTCGCCGAAAAAGGTGGAGAAGGGCGACGTGATTTTCTGCGAGCTGTCGGCATTCTGGTGGGATTACGCGGGACAGGTGCTGCGCACCATGACGGTGGATGCCGAACCCACGCCGTTGTATCGCGATCTGTATCAAACCGCCGAAGCGGCGTTCGACGCGGTGACCCAAGTCGCGCGCCACGGCACGACCATGCAGGAAATCGTCGACGCCGCCGGTGTGATCGAGAGCGCGGGATTTTCCGTGTGCGACGACCTGATGCACGGTTTCGGCGGCGGCTACTTCCAGCCTATCGTCGGTTCAAAAAGCCGGCCTGCGGGCCCGTTGCCGAACATGACGCTCGAAGAAAACATGACGGTCGTCGTGCAGCCCAACGTGACTACGACGGATCCGGATGAAAGCAAGCGCGCCGGCGTACAGGTCGGCGAGTTGATCCGCATCACCAAAACCGGTTTCGAGCGTCTGCACAAGGCCGAGCGCAAACTGTTTCGGGTCGGCTGAAGCGGGATTACAATGGGAGCGGTAGAATGCCAACGGTAAAAGGGCTCGTCGGCCCTTATCGGTTCTTCTTCTACAGTTTTGACTGCGCGGAGGCGAAGCATGTGCATGTGCGGCGTGAACGCATGAATTGCAAGTTCTGGCTCGATCCCATCGCGCTCGCCGGCAATGATGGATTTTCGGCACATGAACTGAATCGGATTCGTGCATTGATCGTGGAGCATCGGCAAGCGATTGTGGGGGCGTGGGATGAACATTGCGGCAAGTAGCGAACCCCGCATTGTCAGCGTCGATATTACTGACTCGACATTAGCAGTGACGCTTGCCGACGGCAGGACCGTCAGCGTGCCACTCGCTTGGTCATGGCGATTGTCGGAGGCAACCGAGAAGCAGCGTCGAAACTTCGCGATCATCGGCTCCGGTCATGGCGTACACTGGCCTGACATCGACGAAGATATCAGCGCCATTGGCATGCTTTCGGGCACACCGGCGCCACGGCCCAAGGCAACTGCGTGACATAACAATTCCCGGGCTGCCACCGCAGACCCGGCATTGCAAGTTAGTGATTGACTGCGGATCAGAATCCCGCAATCGATAATGCAGCGCGCAAATAAGGTAATCCATGAACAATCGCCGCAAACTGCTGTTGGCTCTTGGCGCGGCCGCGCTCGCCTCACCCCTCACTCCTCACGCTCAACCCCAAACAAAAGTGTGGCGCATCGGATTCCTTACGCCGTACCCGTCCGGCAACGATCGGGATTTGGAGGTATTCAAGCAGCAACTCCGCGATCTCGGCCACGTGGAAGGCAAGACCATCGCCATCGACTACCGTTCAGCGGAAGGGAAGTATGATCGGTTACCGGGACTTGCCGCTGAACTGGTCGGGCGCAACGTGGACGTCATCCTGTCGGACAGG
>JAYVME010000387.1:0-17667 GCA_043759115.1 Betaproteobacteria bacterium
TCTTCGTAGCGCAGGTGACTCGCCTGCATTCGTTCAATAGCAGGCGAGTCGCCTGCGCTACCCTCGGACTCATGCGCCGAGCGCTTTGCGCAATTCTCCCGTCACGCGCGACGCCTCGGTCATCAAGAAGGCGATGTCGCTGTTGGTGGTGAGAAAACGCGCGCCCTTGCGGATGAACTCCATCTGGCGCGGCAGGTTGCGGTCACCGCCGATGCCGGAGACTTTGCCGTGCTTCCTGGCGGCTGCGAATACCTTGTCGAGCGCCGCGATGTGCGTGGGCGTGCCGTACTGTCCGGGCTTGCCCAGCGAAGTCATCAAATCGTTGGAGCCCACGTGTATGACATCCACGCCTGCGACCGCGGCGATGGCATCGACGTTATCGAGACCTTCCTGCGTTTCTATCATGCACACGACCAGCGTGTTTTCATTGATCGCGGTTACCGCGTCGCCGGTGGATACGGCCTGAAAATCGAACATCGTGTAACTGCCGGACACCGAGCGCCGGCCGATCGGCGGGAACTTCGCGCGATTGACCGCGCGCCGCGCTTCATCGGCGGTATTGATGTCGGGAAACACGATGCCCATGATGCCGTTGTCGAGCAGCACCTGCGTATCGGGATCATCGCAACTTCTCACGCGCGCCATCGGCGTCACCCCGCAACCGAGTGCCGCCTGCGCGATATGGCCGGTCGTCTCGACCGAATACAGCGCATGCTGGCCGTCGACAAAAATAAAATCATGGCCTGTGGTCTTCGCAATGCGCGCGATGTCGCCTGAGCGCCCGAGCCGCGCGATCATGCCGAGTGCGACCTTGTCCTGCTTGAAAAGTTCTTTTACGCCGTTCTTCATCGTTGCTGCTGCATTGGCCATTTTATTTCTCCCAGGAAATTATTACGAAGCGTTTACTTGGCGAGCATCGCAATCGGCGTGATGTCCTGAAAATTGATCGGATTGGCGCCGGTAATGCGGTTGGTGATGATGGTGGTGGTGAACGGTGTGACGAGTATTGCATGCCCGTCCGCGGGACGCGAATTCAGATAGTTGAAGCCGACCGCATTGCCGCCGCCCGTTTTGTCGACAACCGTCATGTTGACAGTCAAAAGCTTCTTGTCCTGCAGCACCTTCTGCACCAGGCGCGCGACGGCATCGAGCGCGCTGCCCGCCGCGGCGGGCGCGATGATCTCGACGTTTTTCGTGGGCTGCCACTGCGCGTGCGCATTGACGGGCAGCGCCGCAACAGCGGCGCACGCAATCACGACGATCAGGCGTGGGAAGCGGATGTTGTTTCTCCTCGCGTAGCAGGCGGCGCGCCCGTTGATGCCCGGCGCGCAGCGTGGGCACAAAGTTTAGCACGGCAAATTTGCAGGCACGCCGGGTTGAACGCACCGTCGCGCACAAGGTAGAATCGGACAAAACCGCAGTGCGCGCCCGCGCCTGCTCAATCAGGGGACACTCATGCCGTTTCTGGATTTTTCGCCGGATTTCAAACTCTTCTACAAAATCGACGACCACACCGACGGGTGGACGCAACCCGAGACCATCGTGTTCGTGCATGGCTTCACCGAGAACACCGAAGCCTGGCGCGCGTGGGTGCCGCATTTTTCGCGCAAGTACCGCGTCATCCGCTACGACCAGCGCGGTTTCGGCCAGACCGGGCCCGTGCCCAAGGATTTCGAATTCACGACGGAACTCTTCGCGGACGATCTCGCGCGCCTGATCGGCGCGTTGTCTCCGCATGAGCCGGTGCACGTCGTCGGCGGCAAGAGCGGCGGCATGCCGGTGCTGAAATTCGCCATGCTGTACCCGCATCTCATCAAGACCGCAACGCTCGTCTGCTCGCCGGTCAAAGGCCCGACCGTTCCCGGCTGGCTCGATCACATGGACCGCTACGGCATGCGCAGCTGGTCGCGCTGGACAATGGGCGGACGCCTCGGCAGCAAGATGCCGCCGCGCGGCGTCGACTGGTGGGTCGAACTGATGGGACAAACCGCGGTGTCGACAGCACATGCTTACGTAAACTGGGTGGGCGGCGTCGATCTGAATCCGGAACTGAAAAACGTGCGCTGCCCCACGCTGGTCATCGCCAACGACACCAAGCGGCGCAGCATCGCGGAGTTCAAAGCTTATCAGAAGAAAATTCCCGACTCCGAGCTGGTCGCCATCAAGGTCGACGGCTATCACACCGCGGCGGTCGCGCCCGACGCGTGCGCAAAAGCAACGCTGGACTTTATCGCGCGACGCGGCGGAAAAAAGAAGTAGTCTGTCCGCATTGCACAGGCATTTCAGCGCCACAATGGCCTCGAGCACGACGCGCCATCGCGCCGGCCGAGCCGGTTAAAGCACGAGCTCCCGCGCCGCGCCGCGCACGTCCATTTCGTATTCAAGCCCGATCACCGGCGGACGCGCGTAGTACCAGACGATGCCGCCATTGGCCGCGCCACGGGCGGCCAGCAATTCGCCGACCAAATGGCCGATGTTCTGTACCGTATACACTTGGGTGGTGACTGCGGCATCCCATGAGAAGCCGAGCAACTTGAGCCGCCGTTCCATTTCGGCAATCACGCAGGCGACTTTTTCGCGCATGCCCTCGGGCGACGTATCGCCCAGCCTGACGATGCGCTCCGCATAGGTCTTGCCTTTGTCTCCCGCCTCGCCGCCGCCCGCGAGGATGAAACTGCCGCGCGCCGACTTGCCGCGCAGCGCAGGGACCGTGTAGGAGAACGCGTACATCACGGGCTCCGGGGGCTTGTCGTACATCGGACATACGTTGGTGCGCGCCACCGGGTTCACCGGCTGGTCACCATCCTTGTAGATGCCCCACCGCTCGAGAGTTTTCACATAAAGCTTGTTGAAATCGATAAAGCCCTGCTCGGTGAAGGTCTCGGCCGAGCGATTTCGGCATGTCCTGCGTGAGCAGCCGCACCACCGACTCCATCGTGCTGCCACCCGGCGGGAACGGCACGATGACGCGCACGGGTCGCGCGGGCCAGGCGGTGGATTGCGCCAACGCGTGCGCTGAAGCGAATACGAATACGAATGCAAATGCGATGCGCGTTAACGCACACGTTGCCAGCATTCCCACCGGTTCGTTCACTTCACTCACGACAGCCGTAATCAATGCGGCATTCATCTCAAATCTCCGTTTGCAGAAACACCCCCGGCGCGACGTTAAAGCGCTTGGCCAGCCTCGCGACTTGTTTGACGTTAAGGCCGCGCTTACCTGACAGGATTTCAGACACCACGCCCTGGCTGCCCAACTCAGGCAGGTCGGACTGATTCAGGTCGTTTTGCTCCATAAAAAACCGCAGCACTTCACGCGGCTCAGGCGGCGACGTCGAATAGTGCACGTGGTCATAAGCTTCGATAAAGACGCCTAGCGCCTCCGCAAGATCGGCGAGCGGATGAGTTTCGTCTTCACCAATCTCGTCAATGATCGTGTCCAGCGTCGCCACGGCGCGCGCGTATTCCGCCTGGGAGCGGATGACGCCCAGCGGAATCCGGCGCCGCAACGTCCGGTATTCGTTCCCGGCTTTTACCAACTGTTTGGCCAGCATTATTTTCCCTTCCATTTGCCCTGGTCGCATTCCGCATGCGTCAGTACGTGCCGGATATAAATCCGGCGCCGGTTGTAATGAATCGCGACGATTATCCGGAATTTATTGCCACCGAGGTCAAACACCGTAAGCTTTCCCACCTGATCGGCGCCACGAAAAATCGCGCGCACCGCCACGAACGACGAAAAATCAGCGTGGCTGACTATTGCGTACCACCTGAATAGCGGATCGCGCGAAACCGGAAAACGACGCGCAAATTCGACCAGCCGTTTCTTGGTAATCACATGCACGGCAGAATTATATCTCGTTTTGAGATAATCGCAAATCCGGTTTGTATATCACCCCGCAGCCCCGGCGCAATCCCGACCTACTCCGCGCGGATTCCCGCCTCGCGCACGATCTTCGTCCATTTCGGAATCTCTTCGCGGATCAGCCTGGCGAACTCCGCGGGCGTGCTGGCGACGATTTCGAAGCCGACGTTCGCCATGCGCTCCTTCGCCTCGGGCAGCTTCATGATACGGATGACTTCGCCGTAAAGCTTGTCGATAATCGGCTGCGGCGTGCGCGCCGTTGTTAGCAAGCCGTACCAGGCATCCGCCGAGAAACCGGGAAAGCCCTGCTCCGCCACCGTCGGCACGTCGGGAAATGCGAACGAGCGCTTCGCACCCGTCGTCGCTATCGCGCGCAACCGCCCGGAGCGCACGTGCGGCGTGGCCGCGGTCATGCCGATGATCACCATCGGGATTTGACCGGCGACGACGTCAATCACCGCCTGCCCGCCTCCCTTATACGGCACATGCGTCATCGAGACGCCGGCCAGGCGATTGAGCAGTTCTCCCGACAGGTGGCCCATGCTGCCGACCGCCGCGGTGCCGAACGCGATCGCGCCGGGCTTCGCGCGCGCGAGCGCGATCACGTCCTGCAGGTTCTTTGCCGGCACTCCGGGATGGATGACGGCGATACTCGGCGCGCTGACGATATGCGAGATCGGCGCGAAATCCTTTATCGCATCGTATGGCAGGTTGGGATTCAACGCGGGCCCCGTGCCGAGATTGGCAATATAGCCGAGTACCAGCGTGTGGCCGTCCGGCGACGCGCGCGCGACGATCTCCATCCCGATCGCGCCATTGGCGCCCGAGCGATTGTCGACGACGACCTGCCTGCCCCACTGCTCGGTCAACTTCTGCGCAATCAGGCGCGCGACGATGTCGGTGCTGCCGCCGGCTGCGAATGGCACGACGAGGCGGATCGATCGATGCGGATAGCCGTCCGCCGTTTGCGCCGCCGGTGCGCACGCAGCGAGCGCAATCGTCACCAGCGCCCACGCCAGCACGCGAAAATATTCCGTCATGATCCTCCGTTGCCGGATGGTCTCGATGGGCATCTCACCCGCGCCTCAGCTCCACGATGGCTTCGATCGCGGACGCAATCGTGTCGGGCTCGCGCGCGTTGAATTTTTCGCGCAATCCCATTTTCGCCAGATCGACAAGGTTGGCGCGCGTGGCGCGCGTCATGCGCGTGGACGAGCCCAGCGCATTCAACAACGCCAGCGCGTCGGCCATTTCGTGCACGCGGCGCTCCGCGTGCACCGCGGTGCCGCAAACATAGCGCTTCATGTATTCGGCGAACGGCCGCTCTTCGAACGACCCCGCAATGTCCGCGGCAGCCGCCTCGAGCACGCCGTAACGCTGTGCTGCTTCCAGCGATTCAATCAATACCGCGGAGAGTCCTTTCATGCACACGCTGCGTATGAGCTTCATCGCGCTGGCGCCCCCCGGCTTGGTTCCCACCACTTTGACGTTCATCCCGTAGGGCACCATCAGCGCGCGAAATGCCTCGGCGTCGGCGCCGCTCGCCGCCATGATTCCCTTGATGCCATTGAGCGGCACCGGGCTCATGATGGCCGCATCGACAAAGCGCGCTCTTCCCTCCAGCATTTGCGCCACCTGTTCCATGGTTTTCACCGCTGCCGAGCTGGCGTCGACATAGATATGCTCGGGGCGCAGATACTTGCGCACCGAGCGCACTGCCGCGAGCGCCGACTTGCCCGGGGTCAACGCGATGATGACGTCGGAGCGTTTACACAACTCGCGCGGCGTCTTCACCAGTTGGGCTCCCGCGGCGGCGGCCTCAACATGCAGCGGAGCGCCGGGCGGCGCTTGCGCGCCCGACCGGCTGTACGCGACGATGTCCGTCAGCCCCGCCTGCGACAGATCCTGCGCAAAGCGCACCCCTGCTTCTCCAAATCCCAGAATTCCCAAGCGCAAGTTATTCTCCCTGTTGATCGAAAGGCGGCGGCCTTTATACGTTGTCCGATTATATTGGTTACACTGCGCTTTTTCACCTCAAAAGGATAACGCCATGCCAACCGCCACCGACAAACTGATCGCCCGCAAGGATGGCGCCATCGGCTGGGTCATCTTCAACAATCCGGAGAAGCGCAATGCGATGTCGATGGATATGAACCAAGCGATGGGCGACGCGCTCGAAGATTACGCGCACGATCCCGCGATCCGCGTGGTGATATTGAAGGGCGCCGGCGACAAATCGTTCGTGTCCGGCGCGGACATCTCCGAATTCAAGGACAAACGGTCCACCGCCGAATCGACGGAAGTCTACAACGCGGCTTCCAACCGCGCGGCGAAGGCATTGCGCGAATGCCCCAAGCCGACGATCGCGATGATCCGCGGCTTCTGCATGGGCGGCGGCATGGGCACCGCGGTCGCCTGCGATCTGCGTATCGCATCCGACGATTCGCGCTTCGGCGTGCCGGCGGCCAAGCTCGGCGTCGGCTACCGTTACGAACGACTGAAGCAACTGGAGGACCTGGTCGGCCCGTCGTTCACCCTGGAGATTTTCTACACCGGCCGCCAGTTCAGCGCGCAGGAAGCGCTGACGATGGGTCTCATCAACCGCCTGCTGCCGGCGGCCGAACTCGAAAAATACGTGCTCGACTATGCAGCCATCATCGCCGGCAACGCGCCGCTCACCATCGCCGCCGTCAAGCGCAGCGTGATCGAGATGGCGAAAGAGGAGGAAGAGCGCGACGTCGATCTTTGCAACAGAATGGTCGACACCTGCTTTGCGAGCAAGGACTACATCGAAGGCCGCGACGCGTTCATCGCGAAACGCAAGCCGGCTTTTCACGGGCACTGATGTAGCACGGGTGAAGGGTAAGCGGTAAGCGGTAAGCGGTTAGGTCGAGGAGGAACGCCATGCACAAGAATGTATTGGCATTTTTCATCATGGGCGCGGCGGTGATTTTCGCGCCTCAAGCAGCCATGTCCGCCGACGCTGTCAAGTCCGCTGCCAAGCCGAAAGTCAGCGCAAAAACGCTCGAGCGCGGCAAATACATGGTCCAGACCGGCCACTGCAATAACTGCCATACCAGCGGCTATACGAGCAAGCAGGGCAAGGTCGCGGAAAAGGACTGGCTGCTCGGCAGCACACCGCTGGGCTATCGCGGGCCGTGGGGAACCACGTACGCGTCCAATCTGCGTCTGACGGTGTCGCAATTCACGCAGGAGCAGTGGGTCAAATATGCAAAAGCCATCGAGCCGCGCCCGCCCATGCCATGGTGGGCTTTGCGCGACACGACGGAGGCGGATCTCGGGGCGATGTATCAGTACATCAATCATCTCGGCCGCGCGGGAGAGCCGGCGCCGGATTTTATAACGCCCGACAAAGAGCCCAAGCCGCCTTACGAACAGCGGCAGTTGGTCAAATAAAGTCAAACCGGACGCGGCGCGCCGGTTTGACTTCGCGCGTTGGAGCAGACGGATGATCGCCGCTCAACGCGCGGGCGCGTGATGTCCGCGCGATTGTGCATTACCAGGGTCGGTGAAATTTTTGAGTAGCGGGCAGTGAAATCGAGCGGTGGCTTGCGCTATATCGAAAAGCGATATACCCTATACTCGTGATTCAGTCTTTCAAATGCCGCGACACCGAAGCCCTGCACCAGCGCCGCCGGGTAGCGCGCTGGGCGAACATCGAGGCGGTAGCGCGGCGCAAGCTGGATCAATTGGACGCGGCGGGCGAGTTGCGTGATATGGCGCCGCCGCCCGGCAACCGGCTGGAAGCCCTGAGCGGCAACCGCAAAGGGCAGCACAGCATCCGCGTCAACGATCAGTTCCGCGTTTGTTTTGTATGGACGCTGCACGGCCCGAAAGACGTTGAAATTGTAGACTACCACTGAAGGAGTATGAATATGAGCAAGAAGCTGCCCCCTATTCACCCCGGCGAACAACTGCGGGAGGAGTTCATGATTCCGCTGGGACTTTCCAGCAATGCGCTGGCGCGCGCGCTAAACGTGACGCCCGCGCGCATCAACGAGATCGTGCGCGAGCGGCGCGGCATCTCCGCCGATACCGCGCTGCGGCTGGCGCGGTTCTTCAATACCTCACATCAGTTCTGGCTCAACCTGCAAAGCAACTACGACGTGCAGTGTGCGGAGGATGCGGCGGGCCGCATCATTGCGCGCATCCAGCCATGGCAGGGGAATATCGAGCACGGCGTAGTGGCCTGACCAGGCGCTGCACCGGACCGCTTCGCCGCCGGATTGACTCCGCGCGTTGGAGCGGACGGCCTATAGCCGCTCAACGCGCGGGCGCGTGATGTCCGCGCATGCTCTTGGCGCAAGCGAACATAGTGGGCGCCTGACTTGGGGGGGTGAATGAACAATCGTCGCAAACTGATCGTCGCGCTTGGCGCGGGTGCGCTCGCTGCACCGTTCGGTTCTTTCGCTCAACAGCAGGGCAAGATCTGACGCGTCGGTTTCCTTGCGCCACGTCATATTGAACTTGTCGACTCCGATAATTACTATGGCCCGTTCCGACAAGGCATGCGCGAGCTTGGCTATGCCGAAGGAAATAACCTGGTTATCGAGTGGCGATCTGCTGAGGGCAAGTATGAACACCTGCCGGGATTGGCGGCGGAATTGGTGGCGCTTAAAGTGGACGTCATCGTAACTGCATCAACGAGCGCGGCCGTTGCAGCGCAGAATACTGCCACCAGAATACCCATCGTAATGGCTGGCATAAACGACCCGGTTGGCGACGGATTGGTAAAAAGCTTGGCGCGGCCCGGCGGCAACATCACCGGGGTCTCTAACATGGCCGCCGACCTTGGTCCCAAGCTTCTTGAAATGCTGCGCAGCATGGTGCCCGGACTAACACGCGTCGCCGTTCTGATAAATACCGGGAACTCGGCTCATCGTGCAATACTAAAACGTATACAAACGACTGCGCGGGGGACCGCGATCAAAACCGTCTGGCCGCTGGAAGCACGAAGCCCGCCGGAACTCGACAAGGCATTTTCCGGGATAATCGCAAAAAAAAATGCCGGGGCGTCATTGTTTTGCAAGACCCGTTTTTCATGCAACAACGACGCCAGATCGCAGAGCTGGGATTAAAAAATCGGCTCCCATTGATATTCGGATTACGGGAATACGCAGAGGCCGGCGGGTTAATGAGCTACGGCTCGAACCTTGCCGACCAGTTTCGGCGCGCTGCCACCTACTCCAGAAATTCCGCCCAGTAGCGGTTCTTGTCGATGCAAACGGGTTTGTCGACGTGCGAGAAATACGCCTGCAGCATCGCGCGCAGCACGTTGCCCTTGACCTCTTCCGAGAGCTTACGCTCCATCGCCCGGAACGCATCATTCTGGTCCCAGCCGTTCCTGACCTGCACCAGCATGTCGACCACGCCGGAGGTCGGCGTCACGTGCATCTTCGGATGCTGCGCGAGGATGTTGGCGAGGAGCGTCGAGCCGCTTCTGGGCAGCCCGGCGAGAAAGTAGATGCGTTTGTCATTCGACATGAAACGTCCCTGGTAATGGCGACTAAGGTGTCTGCTTGCTTTGTTCCGCGATCAGCTTAGCCACCTGCGAATCCGCTTTCACCGGCTCGATCCGCAGAACGTGCGCGCGGTTAAGTATCATGCGGTCGGGGCCGTGCCACTCGCCGCCGCGCTTGACCAGGATGTTCGCCACCTGCTTGGTTTCCTGATTGACCACGCGGCTCTGGATGTAGAACACGTCGCGCACCACCACATAGTCGGCGCCGAGCCCGTCGATGCGGCCGAAGAATACCTGGTTGTTGGTGAGCGCCACCGCGTGGTACGGCGTCGACAGGTCCGGCGCGGCGCGCGCATGCCACTGCTGGTACACAAGCACCGCCAGCAGCGCGGCGATGGCGATCGCGCTTAAGCCCGAAATCGCGGCAACGAGTTTCTGCATGATCAATCTCCCCACCTGTCGTGTCGCAAAAAAAAGGCGGCGTTTGCACGCCGCCCCGACCGCCGGATTCCGCAGTTGCGCGGGCATCTGCCGCCAATTTACCACGGTTAGCGCGGTGGCTGCGGCTTCCCGCTTGCGACAAATCCGCGAACCGTAGGGCGGAAGGCGCTACGCTTTTCCGCCCTACGGTACTACCAGATGCGTTTCACGCCGTACTTGCGGAATATCGGGTCGGCCGTGACGAGCGGGATATCTTCTTCGAGGGCCTGCGCGATCAGCAGACGGTCGAAGGGATCGCCGTGGTGAGAAGCCAGCGTTTCGACGCGCCCGACATGCGCGATCTTGATATCCAGCATGCGAAAGCCGTTGGCGGCGACATTCTCAACTATGAAACGCTTGACCGGCAGAGCGAGTTTCAACTTGCCCAAGCCGGCCTTGATCGCCAGTTCCCAGGCGCTGACCAGACTGATCAGGCATTCATTGGCCGGGTCGGCAAGGGCCGCGCGCACTTTTGCGGGTAACGCGCGGTCTCCTTCCACCCACCACAGAAATACGTGCGTGTCGACCAGCACGCGCATCAAACATAGTCCTTGAAGCTCGCGGGAGTGGCATCGAAGTCCGCCGCGATGTACAGGATCTGCCCCTTGCCCGAACCCGGCTTGCGTGGTTGCTTCGGCTTGTCCAGCGGCACCAGCTTCAACACTGGGGTGTTGCCTTTGGCGATAATGACCTCCTCGCCCAGCATGGCTTTCTGCACCAGCGCCGAAAAATGCGCTTTGGCTTTGGCGATATTGAAGGTTGACATGACAGGACTCCTAGCGTTTCAATGTTGGTCATCTTATATGACCAACCTCGGGTGCGCAAGCAAAACGCAGGGAAAAGCGCCAAATTTGCAGCCCCTGTCACGCCCGGCTTCGACCCGTAGTTGTCGCGGCACATTGAATGTGCTACTTTGTGACACTTTATCTGGAGACATGCCAACATGACTACGGTCAACATTCGTAAACAGGGAGGGGCGGCCATCATGACCATCCCCGCGGACGTGCTGAAGAAACTCGCAGTGGGCCTGGGCGAAGCGCTCGAACTCGAGGTCGCCGACGGAGTTATGTTGGCGCGCCCCGCCCGGACCCGCGCGCGGCGCCGGTATTCCGTGTCTGAACTGCTCGAAGGCGTGACACCTGCAGTCGCACGCGCGATGACCCGCGAAAGCGCCGCTTGGCACGCCGGGCCATCGGTCGGGCGCGAACTTCCATGACGCGCCCGCCTCCTATTGAGCGGGGCGACGTCTACTGGATCGATCCCAACCCGGTGGCGGGCCGGGAGATGCGCGACCGGCACCCCTTTGTCGTGATCACTCCCGCGGCAATCAATGCACTTGGGTTGGTTATGACCGTACCGGTCACGTCGGGCAGCGCCTTCGCCAAGGCCCGGGGACTCACGGTCGCGATCCAGGGCAAGCGTATAATCGGCGTGGCAGTATGCAATCAGATTCGGACCTTCGATTTGACCGCACGTGTGCGGGCCGGTTCGGCCCGGTTCGTCGAGCGGATCGACGACACAGCCAGCGAGGAGATCGTGGCGCGGGTTCTGAGCGTCATCGACCCGGCAACGTAAGCAACGTAGGGAAAAGCGCAGCGCCTACTGCCGCTTGCGTTTAGTCCGGGTGGGCAACGTGTTGTCTACCCTGCCGTTACACGGTGGGCACGGTCGTTTCAGTTGTTTGCCTGCGCCGGCGCGCCGCCAACCCGATGAGGCCAAGCCCCGCCAGCAGCATCGCGTAGGTCTCGGGATCGGGCACGGGATTGGTGGCCAGCGTCAGATCAAGATCAGCCCGGTGTTGAACAGAATGCCTTTGTTGTTTAGCGTACCGGCGTTCGACAGGCTGCCAGAGTTGTTCAGCCTGCCGTCGTTCGATAGGTTGCCGTAGTTGCGCAGACTACCGTTGTTGTCCAGCGTCCCGCCGGCATTGTTGTTCAGCGCCCCGGTAGATAGGTTCGCGAGGCTGCCGCCGTTGAACAGATTGCCGTCGTTGTTCAGCGCGCCGGCATTCGACAGATTGCCGTAATTGCCCAGGCCGCCGCTGTTGTTTAGCGCGCCGGTGTTCGACAGGCTGCTCTGGTTCAAGAGTAATCCACCGGCGTTGTTGTTCAGCGTCGCGCCAAAGCCGTCATTAGAGCCGCCGTTGTTGTTCAGCGTACCGTTGTTCGACAGGCTGCCAAAGTTGTTCAGTATCCCGCCGCTGCGGCGGTAGTAAGAGCCACCCTTGTTGTTCAGCGTGCCGGCGTTGGTCAGCGTCGCGCCATTATTGTTGTTCAGCGTGCCGGCGTTTACAGTGTGCCGGCGTTGTTCAGCGTCGCGCTGGGTCCTCCAGTAGAGATACTGTTGTCCAAAATTCCGAAGTTATCGAGGCTGCCGGTGCCGCTGATGGTTAGTGTGGACGGCGGCACAATGGTGCAACTCCCGAAGTTGCTTTCCGCACCGAGGACCGTGTAGTCAGATGTGACGTTGGGGTTGCAGGCCTGCGCCGCCACCGGCATAGCCGCCGCGCTCGCGCCCAGCGCAAACGCAAGTTGCACCGCCTGCGCAATGCGCTTCTGGCGCAAGCGCGCCGCCCAGCCATGCTTAAGCGCGCGGTTCTTGTCACGTCCTTTTGATTTGCGCATGTTCATTGCTCCCTAAATGTTCAATGCATACTCAGCCGCACGGAATGCGCCGCGCGGTGTTCTGAAGCCTCGCGCAACAACAGGTTCACTGCGTTGGCAAATAACTGATTCGGACTTCTGCGATACCCGGCTGACGCGGGCAAAGAGGGCGATGGAGTCATGAAGCAACGAACTGCTTCAAGACTTGGTGCAGGGATCGCGGGGACCGTCGAATGACCTCCAGAAAAACCCGGATCGATTCTACGATACTATCGCAACGAACCCCGTATATAGTCCGTTTGGACTAATCGCCGGGGGCGTGGGCGGCGGCAACTCGATCGTTGCCCGGGATTCCATACTCATACCTATGACAAAGTCATCCCGCGCCTGACGGGCGATCACGGCAATGGGGTGTGGCCCATCAGATTAGCGCCCTCACGACCTCAATTGATCTTGACGCCGGCGCGCGTGATGACCTGCCGCCACTGCTCGATCTCCTTGCGTATCTGCTCGAACAATTGCTCGGACGTGCCGCCGGCCGGCGACACGCCGTCCGCCTGCATCCGCTCCTCCATGTCTTTCAGTTTGAGTATCTTCGTCATCTCGGCATGCAGGCGCTCGACGACCGCGCGCGGCAGCCCTTTCGGCCCGATCAGCGCGTGCCAGTTGGTGACTTCGTAACCGGGCACGCCGGACTCCATGACGGTCGGCAGATTGGGCTCGGCGGCGATACGTTCCGGCGTGGTCACCGCGAGCGCGCGCAAACGCCCTGCCTTTACTTGCGGTAAACCGGTTTGCGTAGTCGCGAACACGAGCTGGATCTGTCCCGCGATGAGGTCCGTCAGCGCGAGCGCGCCGCCCTTGTACGGCACATGCGTCATCTGCACGCCCGCCATGTACAGGAAGAGCTCGGTCGTCAGGTGCACGATGGCGCCCTGCCCGCTGCTGCCGTAAGCAATTTGCCCCGGCCGCGCTTTCGCGAGAACAATCAATTCGCGCACATTTTTCGCGGGCAGCGCGGGATGCACGACAATCATATAGGGGCCGCGCGCGACGGGAATCACCGGCGTGTAGTCGTTGACCGCGTCGAATTTGAGCGGATACAGGCTCGGATTGATCGCATAGCTAGCCGTGATCAACGTCAGCGTATAGCCGTCGGGCGCCGCGCGCATGCCGAATTCATAGCCGAGCGTGCTGCCGGCGCCGGCACGATTTTCGACGATGACTTGCTGGCCGAGCGCTTCAGTGAGCCTGCCGCCCATCAGCCGCGCGACGAAATCCGAGCCACCGCCCGGCGCCGCGCCTACGACAAGACGTATCGGTTTGACGGGATAAGATTGCGCTGCCGCCGCGGATGCGAGGCCGCAAGCAACCGCGAGCGCGATCATGTGCAGCGACGGCTGTTCCATGGCTCTGCCGTTTGCCGGTCTGAACAATCAGAACCTGAACAGCCGTTGCGGGTTGTCGACGAGAATCTTGCGCCGGATCGCCGCGTCCGGCGCCCACGCGCCGAGCAGATTGAAGAGTTCGACCGAACCGACTTTGTCGGCAAACGACAGATGCGGGTAATCGCTGCCCCAGATGATGCGGTCGGGCGCGGCCTCGATCAGCGCACGCGCGTGCGGCGCCGCATCGGCGAAGCCGGGCGCGACCGACATCCGGTAGACGCCGGTCAACTTGACCCAGCAGCGGCCGTCGCCGTGATGCAGGAGATCAAGCAACTGCTGAAACCCCGCCTGCTTCACCCCATCCTTGGCGAGATACATGCCCATGTGCGCGATCGTAAAGTCGCATTTCAGCTTCTTCAGCGTGGGCATCAGCTCGCTGGTCAGCCAGCCCGGCGTGAGGAAATCCAGTTGCCAGCCCAGCTCAATGCAACGCTCGTGCAGGCGATCGATGCGCGACAGCATCGTTGCCGCGAATCCCGCTGCCGGCGGTTTCACCGGCGACACATTAATGCGCACGCCCCGCACGCCGGCCGCATCGAGGCGCGCGAATTCCGCATCGGGTGCGTGCTCGTCGATATCGACGATGCCGCGGCTGCGGGTTCCGGGCCCCGCGCCGGCTTCGCGCATCGCATCGAGCATGCACGCATTGTCGCGGCCGTACGCGCTCGGCTGCACGAACACGTGGCGCTCGATGCCGAGCCGGCGCGAAAGCGCCAGATAGTCGTTAAGCGGCGCGAGCGGCGGCGGGTAGCGCAAGTCGCTGCCGTACGCATAGCGTTCAGCCGGGCCGAATACGTGAAAGTGGCAATCGCAACTCAACGGCGGCGCTTTGAAAGCGGGCGCGCCTTCATCATGTACGGACAATGCTTGCTCCTTTCATAGTGCGGAACCGCCGATGGACGGCGGTTGCTTTTCGGTCTTGTGCTTTCGAGACGGGTTCTAAATTACTCGAGCTTGATGCCGGCGTCGCGCGCGAGTTTGCTTTTCTTGTCCACCTCGGCCTTGATGTAGGCGGTGAACGCTTCCGGCGACGCGCTCGCTTTCAATTCGACGCCGCGTTCGATGAAGCGATTGTGCAATGCCGGCATGCGCACGATCTTCGCCACCTCTTCGTTTATTCGCACGAGTATTTCGCGCGGCGTTCCCGCGGGCGCCACCAGGCCGTTGAAGGTAATGTCCTCGAAGCCCGGCACTCCCGCTTCGTCGAGGGTCGGCAGATCCGGGAACAGCGGCGAGCGTGTGAGGCTCGAGACGGCGAGCGGGCGCAGCTTGCCGGCTTTGATGTAGGGATCCGACGTGCTCACCTGGTCGAACATCAGCATGACCTGCCCGCCGATGACGTCGATGAGCGCCTGCGCATTGCCTTTGTACGGCACGTGCAGCATTTTCACGCCGACCTGGCGGCTGAAGAGTTCGGTCGCCATGTGCCCGGTGCCGCCTGGACCCGACGTCGCGTAAGTGAGTTGCCCCGGCCGCGCCTTCGCCAGAGCAATCAACTCCTTGACCGATTTCACCGGCAGCGCGGGGTTCACCACCAGCACCTGTGGCACCAGACACGTCAGCGTAATGGCGGCGAAATCTTTCAATGGATCGTAGCCGGGATTGGTCACGATAGCAGGCACCGTCGCAAAAGTGTTCGCGATGGCGAGCAGCGTATAGCCGTCGGGCGCCGCCTTGGCGACGAGCTGCGTGCCAACGAGACTGCTGGCGCCGGGCCGGTTCTCGACGATGACCTGCTGCCCCATGCTGTCGGTCAGCTGCTGGGCGAGCGCGCGCGCGACGATATCGACGTTGCCGCCCGGTGCCAGCGGCACGATGATGCGCACCGGCCGCGCCGGGTAATTCTGGGCGTGGGCACCCGTCGCGAGAATTGCCGTGAGGACTATCGCAATGCCAGTTCGCGTGATTCGCATAATTTTCCTTTCGTATCGTGCGTTGCGCCGCGCCGTGCGACTCAGAGCTTCAACCCGTGCAGAAAATTCGCGCGCTCGCGCCCGCCCGCCATGATAAAGCTCAAATCGCTGCCGCTGAGTATAAAACGCATGCCGAGCCCGATGTACCTGGCCATCAGCTTGGGCTCGTAGACTCCGCCCATCCCCGGATGCACGCCGTGCTTCCTGCACGCGGCGATGACCTTCACGTACGCCGCCTCGACATCGGGATGCGCGAACTGCGAAGGAATGCCCATCTCCGCGCACAAATCGTTGGTGCCGATCAGGATGGAGTCTATGCCGGGAACCGCGGCGATTGCTTCGACGTTGGCGATCGCGAGCGGCGTCTCCACCATCACGATGACCAGCGTTTGCGCATTGACGACGGTCGATGCTTCGTCCATCGAAACGCTCTGAAACGCGAACTGCGGCTGCGCACCCGCCACCGAACGATGGCCGATCGGCGGGTACTTGCAGTTAGCGACCGCGCGCTGCGCCTCTTCCGCCGTGTCGGCGTGCGGCACGACCACACCCTGCGCGCCGGCATCCAGGAGCCGCGTCGCATGGTAATGCTCCTTGCCCGGCACGCGCACGATGGGCGTGATGCCGACCGCCAGCGCGCCGTTGGCGATCTGCGCCGCGGTATCGACGTCCATGGAATTGTGTTCCATGTCGATGAACAGCCAGTCGAAGCCGCAGGTCTTGGCGATGGCGGCGATGTCGACGGTGCGCGCCTGGCGCAATCCCATACCGAGCGAGACCTTGCCGGCCTGCAATTGAAGTTTGGCGTGATTCGGATACGCGTTCATGCTGCTCCCCGTGGTTTTAGTCAATTTCAGACTGCGGCTGGTTTCCATTTTCACCGGCTCTGCTCTATTATCGCAGACCTTATTGACTTGCGTCGCGCGCCCGTTCCTGCGGTGCAGCCAGCCCGAAAGCCCGCTTTGACTACCGACAGCAATCCGTCTTACGCGCCCGCCGAGCAATCGTTCGCGGCGCTGCGCCACCCGGTGTTCCGTGCGTACTTCTTCACCTCCGCGCTGGCGATGATGGCCGACAGTATCGAGCACGTCATCAGCTACTGGATGATGTTCGAGAAGTTTCACTCGCAGGCGCTGGGCGGCTTCGCGGTCGTCTCGCACTGGCTGCCGTTCCTGCTGTTCTCCGTCTACACCGGCGCGCTTGCCGACCGCTTCGATCCGCGCCGCATCATCCAGCTCGGCATGCTGTGTTTCATGGTGGTGTCTCTGACGTGGGGCTATTTGTTCGTCACCGACACGCTCGAAATGTGGCACGCGATGGTGCTGCTCGTCATCCACGGCTTTGCCGGCGTGCTGTGGGGACCGGCGAGCCAGCTTTTCATCCACGACATCGTCGGGCCCGCGCAACTGCAAAGCGCGGTGCGCCTCGCCGCGACGGCGCGCATTCTGGGCCAACTGCTGGGTCCGGCGGTGGGCGGCGGCATCATGCTCTTGTTCGGTCCCGCGCATGGCATCCTCGTCAACGTGCTTATCTATCTGCCGCTCCTCTGGTGGCTGTGGAAAGCGCCGTTCAAGCCGCGCGCGCCGAATCCGGCCGCCATGCGCGGCCTTGCCGACATCGTCGCGGTGATCCGCGCCATCGCCGGCAATCGCACCATCGTGTCGATGACCCTGCTTGCCGGCGGCGCGTCGTTGTTCGTGGGGAATGCATACCAGGCGCAGATGCCGGAATTCGCGCACGACCTCGGCCACGGTCGCGCCGATATCGCCTACAGCATGCTGCTCGCCGCCGACGCCGCCGGCGCGCTGATCGCGGGCATCGTGCTCGAAAGCCGCGGGCTATTGCGCGCGCGGCCGAAAACCGCCTTTATTCTGGC
>JAYVME010000388.1:0-17583 GCA_043759115.1 Betaproteobacteria bacterium
TCATGACTGTTTTTGTCCTGTTCAGAATGCGGATAATGATACCGGTTTGGCGACCATCAAATAAAAAACGACGACGAGCGCCGCAAAGGCAGGAACGCCCAGCGCAAACCAGCGGCGAAACCGCCGGTGAAAGCCGGCCGGCAACGCATCGATCGACGACGCCTGCCGCGCCTCGCGCAAGAGGCGTATCTGGATAACGACCACCGGCAGCCAGCACGCGCCGGCCAGCGCGAACAACGCGATTGACGCGGCCGCCCACGGACTCGCGAGCGACCAGCCGAGCATGTGCACAAGCACGAGTCCGCTCACGATTTGCAACACGATGGCCGGCGCGGTGAAGCACGCGTCGCCAATGACCGTCAAACGTAATACGGAACGCAGCGCTGCAATTTCATTCGCCCGCAGCGCACCACGGTAGCCGAACCAGCAGAAGAATGCGATCCCCAGACCGGTGCCGAACAACACCGTCGCGCTCAGGATGTGCGCGGTCTTCCACAGCAGGAACTCGCTCGTCACGCCGCGCCGTCCCTCACCACGGTCGTAATTTTCCAGCGATTGAATTCGGACTCGAAGTCAGCGAGCGTCAGAAAGCCCATGCAGGGGAAAGCGCCGCGCGTGGCAATTTCGCCGCGAATGAGTTTTTCCGCGAGCAGAATCGCCGCCATGCACGGAATTTCAGGGCCATGATTCGCTTCCGCGGTCAGATGCCATTCGATGCGCGCACGGCTGCCGTCATCGCGCCTGCCGATGACACTGACCAGCATGCCGCCGCGCTCGCTGCCGAAGCGGTTAAGCGCGGTTGCCATCCTGCCCAGCGAGCGCACCCAGTGCTCGAGCGGCAGGGTCACGCCGCGGCGGCGCAGGTCGGCCGCAAGCCATAGCCCAAGGTGCTGAACGCCCAGTTCCAGCGCAGCGCGAAATTCGACAGTCTCGACACCCGGATAACGCGCCGGCAGCAATGCCAGATCGGGCACGTCGCAGGCCGCCGCCCAACGCGCGCCCAGTCCCGCAATATCGACGCGGCGCAATTCCTGCCAGCCGTAGGCATCGATCCATTCGCCGCCGCTCAGCCATTTGAATGGCTTGCCCGCGTAACTGAATACGCTCGCGATCGTCGCCGCGCCACGTGGTGCGCGCTGCGGCGGCGCGATCACAATCCGGATTTCATTGAGCTGCCGCAAGCGCTTGCTAACACTATCGATCACCGCCGACGACAGGGCAGGCAGGGTGCTCGCGCCGGAGACGGCCAGCACGCCGGCCGCACGCGCCGCTGCGTGTACGCGTTCGGCAAAATTGGCAACGAAGTCGCGGCCGTCGGCGAGATCGACGTAATGCGCGCCGGCGGCGATCGCCGCGTGCGCGACGTGATAGCCCTGGCCCTGGAACGGCCCGGCGCAATGTATGACGACGTCGGGCGCCAGATTCTCCAGCATCGCCGCAAAATTGGGCGCGCTGAGATCAATGCGCGCCTGCCCGATGCGCGCATCGAGTTGCGCGGCGCGCCGGCCTTGTTCCGGGTCGCGGCCGGCGGCAATGACCTCTACGCCGTCGCGCGCACTCAATGCGCGGCAGATCCGCGCGCCAAAGTTCCCGTAACCGCCTAATACGACTATCCGCATCCGGTGCGTTCTTGTCCGAAGAGTTGGCGTATTTTACAGATTCGTGCCGAGGTCGCCCGCCCTTGCACGCAACGCCCGGCCCATCGCGCCCGCCTTGAATCCACATCGACGCCAGTCTAGACTAGCGCTCGGCCGCCAGCGGCGGCATCGGCATGGAGATGCTGGTGCGCGCCAACCCCGACGGCTATACGATAGGCTACGGTAACACGCCGCTGCTCGCGATCAACAAGAGCCTCTTGCCCAACTGGCCGTACGAAGCGGGCCGCGACCTGCAGCCGGTGGCGCGGCTCACAAATTCGCAAAACCTGCCTTGGCAGCACGCCCGCCGAATTCACCGACCTCATCAAAAAAGAAACCGCGAAATGGGCGGAAGTCGTGAAGCGTTCGGGCGCGAAGGTGGATTAAAGGCAGGACTGAGGACTGAGGATTCGGGATTCGGTAAAGTATAAACACGCCCAATACAGTCAAAAGCCTTACCGCGAAGGACGCAAAGGACGCGAAGGAAACCCAAAAGCTGATTTTTTAAGAACGCGTTGTGTTTTCGCCGCGGTCTGGGACTTGCGCGCGCACTGACCACCCCGACGTTATCGATCCTGCCGTCCTTATGTTTTTCCTTTGCGTCCTTCGCGTCCTTTGCGGTTCAAGATTTGAATGTTATGCAGCCGCCGGCGCGGCGAGCTCGCTGATGTTGGCGAGCTTGGCGCCGATTTCGCGCAGCACGACTTCAGGCCGCTGATCGCATTCTTCAGGCGTGCGCAACTCAGGTGGCTTCAACTGCGCTTCGATATAAGCGCCCAGCCGCCGCGAGCGCGCCACCACGCGCGCGCCGAACAGGCGCCGCTCGCGATCGTAACGTGCAAGCGCGGCGGCAAGATCGCCGGGCATTGCGGCGATGGCCTGCGCGAGAAATTGCGCGTCGAGCGCGGCCTTGGTCACGCCCATGCCGACGTGCGGCCGCGCGACGAACGCGGCGTCGCCGAGCAACACCACGCGCCCGACCACCAGCCGCGGCGATTCGAGATCGAAGATCGCCTGAAAAAACGGCTGCGGCGCGCGCTCGACGATTTCGTAAATCTGGGGGGCTAACAGCGCTTTCGCTTCCGCGCGCATTTCCGCCACCACCTCCGCCCTGATCAACGGCGGCGCAATCGACACGCCATGACAATGCCCCGTCGCATCGGTCGCGAGCCGCGGCAGCTTGGTGTTGAAATCGACCGGCCGGTACCACACGAAATTGGCACTGCGGTGCCCGGGCCGCACGTCATTGTCGCGCCCCGGCACCGGATAGACCAGCATCATCTCGCCCACCGGCAGCCCGAACGCGTAACGCTCGAAAATCGCCGCATGGGTTGCCGGCGATACCGCGCTTTCATCGACCACGCCGCGCCATGCAACGTAGCCCGCATACTGCGGCTCTGCCTCGGGCATCACCTGCGCACGCACAGCGGAGCGTATGCCATCGGCGGCGACCAGCAGATCGCCACGCGCGGTGCTGCCATCGCTGAAGATCGCGGTGACGCCGCCGGCGTCCTGCTCGATGCGTTCGAGATTCATGCCGAAGTGATACTGCGACGCGGGCAGCAAATCCTTCAGCGGGCGGTAGATGCGCGCCCACGCGGTCATCATCTGCGCCAGCGCGACCTCGCAAAGAACCTTGCCGTCGTGATCGAGGCACACGCGTTCGCGGACTTCGACCCCGATCGACTCGTCGACCACGATGCCGAGACGCCGCAGGATTGAAAGCAGTTCGTCGTGCGTGCCGATGCCGGCTCCGCGCGTGGCAAGATCGTCGGCGACGCGCTCGAACACTTCGACGTGCCAGCCGATCGCGCGCAGCGTGTTGGCGGCAAAGAGGCCGCCGAGCGACCCGCCGATGACTAGAGCGCTTAACATAGTGAAACGCGTGATGCGTGTTTCATTATGTTAAGCGCTCTCTGCGCGCTGCTGTTTGCTCATCGCGTTATGATAGCGGCTATTCAAAGACGATGGAAAAGATCATGGATGTCTGGCACGGGAGCAACGACACGGCGTGGGACAAGGCGCAGGAAGAATTATTCGCCGCCGGCATGACGGACGGCCTGCCGGTCACGCCGCCGACACGCGAACGCGTGGCGCGGATGCTTGAGCATTGCGGATTTGACGCCGCTGAAGTGGTGACGACGCTGCCGCCCGCATTCGAAGCCGCGACGTGGCGCGACATCGCGATCAACGCGGTGATGGCGGGCTGCCTGCCCGCCTTTCTGCCCGTCGTGGGCGCGGCGGTCGCCGCCATCGCAGACGGTGATTTCAATTTGATCGGCATCGCAACCACCACCGGCTCCGCGACGCCCATCGTCATCGTCAACGGACCCATCGTCGCCGAGCTCGGCATGAATGCGGAGGGCAACGCGCTCGGGCCCGGCAATCGCGCGAACGCCACCATCGGCCGCGCGTTGAGCCTCGCGCTGCGCAATATCGGGGGCGCTAAACCCGGTGAACTCGACATGGCGACCCTCGGCCAGCCCGCCAAATACACGTGCTGCTTCGCCGAAAATGAAGCGGCGAGCCCGTGGACAGCGCTGCACGTCGAACGTGGCTTCGCGCCGGACGCGAGTGTGGTCACAGTGGTCGGCATATCCGGTTCCGTCGAAGTGGTCGATTCGGCCAGCAACCAGCCTCAAGACCTCGCGCAAACATTCGCGCAATCGATGCTGATCGCCGGCACCGCCGGCGGCGGCGGGCACGGACTCCTGGGCGGCGGCGAGCCGCTCGTCATCATGCCGCCCGAAATCGCCGACGCATTTCAGCGTGGCGGTTGCACCAAGGCGCAGGCCAAGGCCGCGATTTTCGAGCGCGCAGTCATGCCGCTCGAGCGCCTCTCGCCCGCCGTGCGCGCGCACCTGGTGGACCTCAGGGCTTCTGCTGGGGATGCCGACGCAAACGCTCCGCTGCGTGTTGCGCGTAGTGCGGATGACGTAATGATCGTGGTCGCCGGCGGCGTGGGCGTGAAAGCCGCCTATCTGCCGACGTGGGGCGGCACGACGAAGGCGGTGAGCCGATTGATCCGCGAGCGTCGCTAAGAAATCCTCTCAATCAAAAACCGGATTAGCCGCCGATGAACGCCGATAAAATCAAAAAAGTGTATGCAATTTGCCACGCCTGACCACATGATTTTACTGCTGGGCGACGTATAACATCTTGTTGAGCGGCGCGCGTCAGCGCGTCCGCTCGAACTAAAGTTAGGCTCAAGGCGAAGAACGGGCGGGCCTGCGAACTTCAATTTTGTCCCCTACTTCGATTACCATCAAATCCTCGCCCAGTTCCAACGGCCCCGAGTAAGTCTTTCGCGTCGGAGGAATCAGATCTTGTTCTGTGGCGGTGGGCAGGACAATGTGCGAATACACTGCCAATCTCGGTTTCACCTTGGAAAACACTTCTCCGGCCTGCTCAGGAGTCACGTGATGGGCGATCACGCTCTTTGCTCTCTCGGGAGGAGTGCCCACCCGCTGGAAAGTTTCTGGAGCGACCACTTCGTGAATTAACACATCCACCCCGTGGGCGTACCGGATGAGATTTTCAGAGACACGGGTGTCTCCAGAGAGCACGACTGAGCGTCCGCCGTAGTCCACCCGGTAGCCAAACGCGGGCTTGACCGGCTTGTGATCTACCTCGAACGCCGTGATCTTCACCCCGGCCTTCTCGAAAACCACTCCCTCACCGATATCCTCAGCTAGGATGACGACGCCGTCGGGCGAAGCCCTGTCGTCGTACAGCCGGATCCGGATGTCGTACTCATACGCCTGCTCAAGGTGCGACATCATCTTCTTCGTTCCCCGCGGGCCCCAGACGTTGAGCGGACGGTCGCGGCCAGGGTTCACGAGCCACCCCGTCAACCACAGATCTGGAAACCCGACGACGTGATCCGAGTGAAGGTGCGTGAGGAATACCCCGTCCACATCCTGCCACCGGACCTTGATCTGGGCGAGGCGTTGCAGAGCACCTCGACCCGCATCGAATAGGAACTTCTGTCCTCCGGCTTCGACCAGGATACTCGGCCCGAATCGATTCATGACCGGCGGTGGAGCACCGGTCCCCAGGAGGGTGACCTTGATTTCCTGCCCCTGAGCAGTGATTGGGACAATGAGCATTAGAAGTAGGACGATGCCAGTCACTCTGCGCAAGATGTTCGGGACCATGGTTACCTCTCCTTTGGTTGACAGATTCAAGATGCTAGACACATCTATTTGTATACGCAACAATACACAGGTATATATATACATCTGCATATGTATATCTGGATGTATATAGGAATCGGTCTGCCGTCTCGATCATATCCATAGGAGTCAGGTTCGGCTAATTGCATTATGCTTTTTTGAACTTATCGGCGTTCATCGGCGGCACCATCCGGTCCGGTCCCGCTTCCGTGAACTCGCCGTTGAACACGGGCCACTGGCGGATGCGGCGGTCGATGTTCTCATCGGACAACATGCCGAGCGGCACGCGCCCGTGCTCGAACAGGGAAATGCAGCGAGTTAAGCCCCCTCCCCAGGCATCCTCCGCGCAACGCGCAAGGGAGGGAGCCAAAAAAAAGATCCCTTCCCCCGCGGTGCGGGAGAAGATTAGGATGGGGGCGCAGGCGAAAAAAAGTATCTAAAGTATTATTGAGCGAACGTACTACCGTATACATCACACACACCGATGAATCCCATCGTCATCCGATTCGGCGGCTACCAGAAGCCGGCCTCGATCCATAACCGCGCGGCAGCGCGTTTCGGCGAGATACTCAAATCCAGGCTCGGCAACCGCATCACCTTCGAGCTGATCGGCGACGTCCTTGCGCTTGGCCGCGGATCGGGCGACTTGCTGCCGATGGTCGGGCGCGGTGAATTGTCGTGCTGCTATATATCCACGGTGCGCTTTACCCATGCAGTGCCCGAATTCAAGCTGCTGGAACTGCCGTTTGTGGTCAAGAGCCGCCCTGCCATCACGAGCGCGCTCGACGGTGAACTGGGTGACTACCTGCAGCGCCGCGTGCGCGAAGCGACGCCGTTTCGCGTGCTCGGCTTCTGGGACAACGGCTTCAGGCATTTTTCCAACTGCGTGCGGCCGCTTCGGCTGCCTGCGGATTGCCGGGGACTACGCATCCGCACGCAAATGAGCGCGCTGCATGGAGAAGTCTTCCGAACCCTCGGCTTCGCGCCGATTCCGGCGGACATCAAGGAGTTCGTGGCCGAAATTGCCACTGAAAAATTCCAGGCGCAGGACAATCCACTGACCAATATCTACAACTTCGGCGTGCACAACTATCCCCGCCACATCACGCTGTCCGGGCACTTCTTCGGCGCGAGCGCGCTGGCGTTTAACGACCGGGAATATCAAAGCTGGCCGCCGGACGTGCGCACTATCGTCGACGCAGCGGCTGTGGAGGCCACGGCGCTGCAACACCGGTTAGCGGCGGCAGAAGATGCGGAAATACTCGCCAAGCTCAATCCGCGCGACAACGACGTGATCAGCCTGACCGCCGACGAACACGCGGCATTCGTCAAGGCAGTGCAGCCGGTGATGGCCAAATACCGGCGTGAACTGGATTCGAAGTTGTTCGCCTTTCTCGATCGATGAGTTATTGAGGACGACGAAACCGGATGACCGTCCAACGTTGCCGACAAGCGTCGGGAGCGTCCCTTGGTTATGCGGATATTCTCCGGATCAATGTGTTGCGCGTGTCCGGCCCCGCATCCAGGCGTTCGCCTGGGGACCGGCGAATCTCCGGCTTGATTGACTTGATGGGGCGACGAAAAGCCGCGGTAATGCTAGAGTATTCGCAGCATTTTCTATCTATTTTCGATCTATTAAAGCAGAGCAATGAATACATGGATGATGGGCGGGGCTTTTGCCGTGTTATTTGTATTGGCATCGACCGGCCTGTTTTTCTTCGTGGCAACCCGTGGGGCATTGGTCGTGCGCGGGTTCCTGCCCGGCTCGCCGGACGAAAAGTCGCACGTGTATCCAATCTATTCCAACATGCGGCTCATCAAGCTGGTGGATTTTCAACCCGTCATCTCGGCAATCCTGCTGTTTCAGTATCACCGCCTTGTTTCGAATATTGTCACCGGTCTCGGGCAGTCTGATTTGAGCAACAAGAAGGTACTGATTACGTCCTGTGCGTTTGGCAACGTCATTCCGAGAGTCGTGCAGGCGGCGGTCGGGGCGGGCGCGGAACGCGTCCTCATCGCGGATATAATTCACAATGAGCTGATTCACGCCAGGAGCAAGCTGGGCCAGTTTTCAGGCAAGGTGGATTACATCGAGGACAATGCCACCTCCATGCGGCAGGCAGAGGGGTTTGCCGCGGCCAATATCATGTTCTTCCTGCTCCACGAGCTTCCGCACGACCTGAAGTCGCGCGCGCTGAGCGAGGCCGGGCGTATGCTCGCCCCGGGCGGCAAGCTCTATCTTGCGGAATTTCACCGGCCAGAACTGTGGGTACTGCGCGCCCTGAGCTGGACTTACTTCAAGGTGTTCGAGCCGCTGGGTCTTGCGCTCTGGGATACGCATGATCCGCTCCGCTGTCTGGAAGGCATGGGCGGATGGGCGTGTGAGCGCACCACGTATTTTTTCGGCAATTTCCAGATCATCACCGCAACCAAGCGATAACCGCCCTGTCGGGCGATCGGGAAGCCGCCGCGGTCAGTTCAGATCCGTCGCCAACGAGTCCACGTTGCCGCCGGGCGGGAACGGCACGACGAGCCATAGCGGACGGTCGGGATACGATAGGCTCCAGACGGCATTCGCGTGCGCGAACACCAGGGGTACGCTCGCGGCAATAATCCAGCGTTGCATGCTTCTCTCCTTCCGGGTAGTGCCGACGAGGGCGTCGAAGATGCGCGTCGCCACGCCCAAAAACGCGGCGACGAGAGCCGAATTTTATCAAACCCTGGCGATCAATAGGCGGCAGGCCGCCGCCGGCCGGAGAGAGTGCCGGCGTCACGCAGCATACCCGCGCGTGCGCCGCGGAATCTGGCGCAAACTCCGGTTTACAGATTCCGCAACGTCTGGTTGACGGTTATCGGGTCTTCGACAAAATGCGACCCGTAATTTTCCTCGACGTAGGTCGCGATCGGGTCCCCGTGACGGGCCGCGGTGTCGTCGCGCGCATCGGCGTGGATCAACAGCAGCACCGTGCGCGCGACCGCCCACACCAGGGCGGCAAACAAACTCAGCAAAATAAATATTTCGGTCATGATTGCCTCCATCAGCAACAGCGAGCGTCTCGCCATGACTCCATATTAACGCGCTGGATGCATCCCCAACAGCAGACTGACGGCCTATTTTTGGCCTACTACCTATGGCCTAGGAGCGGTCGCAAAAATATCTTGGAACCGCCGATAAACGCGGATGCTGTTCAGAGTTTTGTTTTTGAGACGGGTTTTTGGTCGCGCGCCGCGCTAACGCGCCGCGCCGGCTTCGATCAACTCGAAGATGTTCCAGTCGCCGCGCACCGGCGTGCAGGCGGACATCTCGTCGCTGCAGCGGCCCTGGTCCATGTAGTTTGAATTGCTATCGATGCGCACGGAGCGCCCGAGTGCAGGCGCATACCAGTCGATTTCGGTGATACGGGTCTCGGACCGCGGGTCTTCCCAATCCCCGGCATAGGTGAGGCGTCTGACCTTGATGGTGTCGAATGCGCCCGCCGGCACGGTGATGCGCTCGGTGCCGAGCACTTCGCCATCGACGCGCACGCTCGCGCGTTTGCCGTTCGGATTTGGCCGGACTTTCAATGTGGTTCATAGTCCCTCCCTAAGAGTGCCTGACATACAAGATCCGTCTCGGCACGCGGCAGGATTTGCTATTATGCCTGCCACCGTTGACGCAAGTGCTAATACCCCGGCCCGTGAAATTATTCCCCGGCCTTGTCCTCCGCATAGCGAGCCTCGCCGGCAAGCGGCAATCGCGGCAACCCCACCGCCCGAATTTCCACCCATAACGGATTCAACCCAGGGAGAACCCATGAATCACACCGAACAACGAAAACGCCTGCGCGCGATACTCGCGGGATCAGAATGCCTGTCGCCGGCCAGTGTGTATGACGCGCTGTCGGCACGCGTCGCGGAGGCCGTCGGCTACAAAATCGGCATGCTCGCGGGCTCCACGGCGTCGAGTACGACGCTCGCCGCACCCGATCTGATCGTGTTGACACTCACCGAGTTCGCCGATCAGGTGCGGCGCATCATGCGCGCTTGCAACCTGAGTTTGCTCGTCGACGCCGACCACGGTTACGGCAATGCGCTGAACGCCATGCGCACGGTGCAGGAACTCGAACACGCCGGCGTGTCCGCATTGAGTCTTGAAGATACGGCGCTGCCCACCCCGTTCGGCCAGACCGAAGGCAAGGAAAGCCTGACGTCAATCGAAGAAGGCGCGGGAAAATTGCGCGCGGCGGTCGCGGCGCGCGAGGATCCGTCGCTGATCATCGCCGGGCGCACGTCCGCGCTCAAAATCGAAGGCCTCGAAGGCACGCTCGCGCGCGTGAAGGCGTACGCGCAGACCGGTGTCGACGCCATATTCATCGTCGGGCTGGAAAAACTCGACCAGCTCGATGCGATCCACGCGGCCATGAAGCTGCCCATCATCATCGGCTCGGCGCCGGCCTCGCTGAAGCGCGAAGAGCTTGCCGCACGCGGCGCGCGCATCGTGCTGCAAGGCCACCAGCCGGTCGCCGCCGCGGTCAAAGCGCTGCACAACTGCTATTCACACCTCTTCAACGGTGGCGCGCCCGCCGATCTCAAAAACACGATCGCCTCCGCGCAGGAAATGGAAAAAGTGACCTTGGGCGAAACGTACAAGAAATGGCAGCGCGATTATCTGCGCTGACGACCCGCAGGCTACGGTCTTGACGTAAAAGCGCCGGTTGGCGCCCGCCGGTGATGCGCGTCAGCGCCCGCTGAACGGCGGTCGGCCGCGCCAGTTTTGAATCAGCAGCCAGGCGCCGAGCATGCCGCCCAGATGCGCGAAATGCGCTACCCCCTCATCGGTGCCGGTCACGCCGAAGTAGAGCTCAAGCAAACCGTAGAGGGTCACGAAGAGCCACGCCGGCATCGGGATCGGCGGAAAAAGCAGCATGAGTGTCCGCTGCGGAAAATACATCCCATACGCCAGCAATAAACCGAATACCCCGCCCGACGCGCCGACCGTCGGATAGGGATCGCCGCCGCTGGCGGCGGAGAACGCCAGTTGCGTCAGCGCGGCGGTGATCACGCTCAGGAAATAGAGATTGATGTAACGGCGCGGCCCGAACAGCCGTTCGAGTTCGCCGCCGAACATGTAGAGCGCGAACATGTTGAAAAACAGATGCGCGGCACTGCCGTGCAGAAAACTGTAGGTGATGACCTGCCACGGCTGAAAGCCGTGGCTGCCACCGGCGAGACTCATGGTGCCGACCGGCCATAGCGCGAGATTGAGGATGAACGCGTCGCCAACCAGCAGCCCGATGAAAAACATCGCCACATTGATGATGAGCAGTGCGCGCGTAATCGGCGGAATCGCGTAAAACATGCTTAGCATTTTCTCATCGGGTTACATTTCAGGAAGCGCGGGTAATCGGCGGCGTTAAGGTAATCACTTTCCCACAAATTCTGCTCCTGATCGTGCTTCCACTCGTCATGTTCAGGAGCGCTCTGGCCTGCGCGATGCTCTGGATGGCGCGCGCGCCGCGGTCCTGCGAGCTACCGGCGGTCAGGCCGACCACGATCTCGATATTTTTTTCAGGCTTCCACGCGCCCACTTGCGCGTGTGTCGCGAAGGCCCAGCACAACAGGCCAGTGGCGTACGCGGCGGCGCGCAAACGACGTGAGTATAGGGACCGCATACGCTCTGCCTCGAGGCCTCTCACGCGAGACTGTCAGCGAGAAGCTGTAGAGCCGCCGCCGCAAATGCATGCATATTGGCGACGCGATCGCTGCCGCCGGTGTCGACGGTCGCCGTGCGCTCGATGCGGCCTGCGACCGCCAGACAGGCGAGCCCCGCCGGATTGCCATAGCGTCCGCCGGTCGGCCCGGCGGCGCCGGTTTCGCCGATGCCCCAGTCCGCGGTAAAGCGGCCGCGGATGATGCGCGCGCGGGCGAGCGCGTTCGCTTCAGTCGCCGGCCGCGTGCCGGCAAACTCTTCGTCGCTGAAATCTTTCAGCGCGTGCCACGACTGGCGCGTATACAACACGGCGCCGCCGAGAAAATACGCCGACGCGCCGGGCACCGCGAGCAACGCCGCCGCGATCAATCCACCGGCGGACGATTCGGCGACCGCGATCGTCTCCCCGCGGCGGGTCAGGAGAGCCGCGACTTTTTCGGCATGGGGCAGCAGTTCGCGCATCAGGCATCCTTTTCATGGGCACTTTGGTTCGACTTTATGCGCGGGCGCGCAACCGCGCAAACGAACGGGCATGTATACTGCGCGCACCCGTGGACCGGCGCCCGCGCCCAATCCGTGACTTTGTTCCTGTCAAAATGAATGTATATTGATTTAATAGGCAATTGCAACCAGGCGACCCGCGGCCACGCGGCGCAGGTAACCAGAACGATAACACCCGGGGACAGAAATATGGCGGCCGATTGGCGCATGATCGCACTTGACGCGGAAGAGATCGCCGCCGGCGAGCTGGAAAACATCCGCGCCGAATTTGCGCTGTTTTTTCTCCTGCGCGACCCCGGCGGCGGCATGGCCGTATTCACGCGGCGCGCGAAATCCGGCGCGTGCGAAGTCTATTTTTCGCCGGCCTGCGTTCCCTACACTGAATTTATATTCGAGCGACATCAAGCGAAGCCGACGCGGTCCCCCGGATTGCTGGGCACCACTTTGCTGGTCGGTTATACGGCGGCGGTCGGTAACCTCCTCGGCAAGTCCAGAGAGGTCGCATCGTGCAGGCGAATATTCCAGCAACAATTGCCCGCCGCGAAAATCGCCGCGGGTGCGATGTTCCTGCGCGCGAAACCGGCCGGCTGACGGCAACCGCGCGCGCCCGGTCGCGCCGGCGAGTCCTACGGTTTCACCGCGTTCAATTCAGTCAGCTCCATCACCATCCAGTCGCCGCGCGTCCACTGGCCGCCCTTGCCTCTGCTGCGGTCAATACGTCTCGGTGTGCGCGGGCCCGAACGATGGATGGTCGGGAGTCACCGTCATCGTCACGCGCCCGGCGACGACTGCCATGATGAGTGGAATCACCGCTTTGCCCGCGCGCAGGCCGGCCACCCGGTTTATTACTTGCACCACTGCGCGATCGCTTTGCGCTGACGTTCGGCTTCGTCAGCGCGCTCTTCGTCGCCAAACTGTATCCGTTCGCCGGTTACGGGGTCGAAGCGCAGCATGCGCTGACCGTCCACCACCGCTTTCAACTGCGCGCGCGCTTCGACGCAGTTGCGCTCGAATTCTTCCGCCTGCGCCTTCTCCTGTGCCGCCTTGGTTTCCGCCTCCTGACGCTCGAGCATGCGCTTGCGAAACTCGACGTCCTGCGCCTCGATCGACTTCGGCGCAGCACCACCGGCACCTGCCGGGTTGGCCGCGCCGGCTTCAACGCTGCTTTCGTTGCCCTTGGTTATCTGGCGTTGCAGCACGGTACCCGGCGGACAGAATTGCGCGTATTGCTTCACGCCTCCCGCATCGACGCATTCAAACACCTGCGCCGCTGCCGCCGGCGCGAGCATCGTCAAAACGCAAATTATTAGTGGTCGCCACATAGTCAGCCTTGTCGCCCGTTACGTCCGTAACCGCGGCCGCATTTCCATTGTAATGCGACGCCCGCCAGGTTAAAAGGTTCATTACTCAAGCTTGATCCCCGCCGTTTTGATCACGCGCGCGTTCTGCGCGAGCTCATCGCGCAGATATCGCGCGTATTGCCCAGACGGACCTGCGGCAGCACGGTCGGCAGATTGTCTATCACCATCTGCAGCTGGCCGCCGATGAGGTCGATCAGCGATTGACCGCCGCCTTTGTACGGGACATGCGTGATTTGCACGCCCGCCAACGCCTTGAACTGCTCGCCGGCGAGATGCGAGACCGAGCCATTGCCCGCCGAGCCGTAATTCAGGGTGTTGGGTTTACTGTGCGCCAGCGCTATGAGTTCCCTGACCGATTTAACGGGAACCGACGGATGCACGACGAGCATGAACGGACTGACGGTGGCCAGCACGACGGGCGCGAAGTCGGCAAGTGTGTAGGGCATATTCGCAACAAGCGCCGGATTGATCGTCAACGGGCCCGGCGTTCCCATCAACAGGGTATAGCCGTCGGCCGGCGCCTTCGCCACAATGTCCGCACCGATCACGCCGCCGGCGCCGGCGCGATTGTCGACCACCACCGATTGACCGAGTGCTTCGGTCAAGCGCGGACTGAGAACGCGCGCGGTCAGATCGGTCCCGCCGCCGGGCACGAATGGAACGATAAGACGTATGGGTTTGCTCGGATAATCCTGTGTTGTCGTAACCGCCGCGTGGTAAAACCCGGCGGCCTGCACGCCCGTCCCGCGAGCGGGCCTGCGGCTAACGTGTCCGGGCGCGTCCGCCTGCGTGAAAGGGACGATGAAGCGTACCGGTTTGACGGGGTATGGCTGGGCTGCAACGTAGCCCGCGAAACCGAGCAGGCAAGTCGCCATTCCAACCGTCGTAACCAGCCGCCTGCGTTTAATTTTCATCACACTTTCATTCTCAATCCCGCGCGGCGCGCGCACGAGTTTCAAAACCCGCCGCCCCGCAGGGCGGCGACGCGTGCAAGCGTCCCCGTTCAACAATAATGGTGGGTCGTGTTGGACTCGAACCAACGACCAAGGGATTATGAGTCCCCTGCTCTAACCGACTGAGCTAACGACCCGATGTGCTGCGCGAGGCACGCATTTTAGCAGCGTCGGACCCCGGCCGTTTGGTTTAGAAATGGGTTGAGTTGATTTATTTGAGCGCTGCGAGGTCACGCGCAAAGCGTCAGGGAAGAGTGATTATGTGGACTGGGTTATTCAGCGCATCATCGCTGGCGTGGCGAATCAACCTCTTAATCACCCAATCACGCGATCACTGCGCCTTGATGTTTGCTTCCTGCACGACCTTGGTCCAGCGCGCAAGGTCGGATACGATCAGCGCGCGGAATTCCGCGGGCGTCAAGGTTGCGGCTTCGATCACGAGCGTCTTGTAGCGTTCGACCATCATCGGTTGGTTCACCGCCGCGGTGAACTCGCGATATAGCTTGTCCTGCACCGCCTTCGGCAGCCCCGCCGGCGCGAGCACGCCGAACCAGTGCGTGAGCACCATGTTCGCGACACCGCTCTCCTCGAATGTCGGCACTTCGGGATGCGAGGGATGGCGCTTGGCGGTGGTGACGCCAATCGGGCGCAGCCGGCCCGACTGCACGAACGACACAGCCGCCGGCATCGACGTAAAAACCATGTTCATTTCCCCCGCGACCGTCGCCGTCACCGCAGGCCCCGCTCCCTTGTAAGGCACGTGGTTGAGATTGATGCCGGCGCCGCGCTTGAAGAGTTCCGCCATCAGGTGGGTGCCGCTGCCATTGCCCGCGGAGCCGACTTTCAGATTGCCGGGCTGCGCTTTGGCAATTACGATGAGTTCGGCAACGGTTTTCGCCGCCACGCCGGGATAGACGAACAGCCATTGCGGCGCACGCGCCACCAGCGTGATGGGCGCGAAATCTTTGACCGGGTCGTACGGTACTTTGCCATACACCGCGGGATTGATGGTGTGCGGCATGTCTTGCAGGATCAGCGAATAACCGTCGGCCACGCACTTGGAAAGAATGTCGGTGCCGATCATGCCGCCGGCGCCGGGCCGGTTATCGACGACAATCGTCTGGCCCAGCGTTTCGCCGACGCGTTGTCCATACAGCCGCGCGAGTATGTCCGAGCTGCCGCCCGCCGCGTACGGCACGATCAGGCGAATCGGCTTGTACGGGTAATCCTGGGCGGCCACGATTACCGGAAACATCGCGTGCAACGCGAACAACATCAGAATGCGGAGGATCATTGACTTTCCTTTGTTTCAAAACCGGTGGCCGGACCAGCAACTTGATGCAAAACTCTGTGACAAGGCAATATTTTCGTCATCCCGGCGTAGGCGGGGATCCAGAAGATTTTGATTCGGCATATATTCATTTCCTGGATTCCTGCTTGCGCGGGAATGACGATATTTTTTGCATCAAGCTTCTACGTCCGCGGCCATCGTATCAAATTTACAATCGCCGCGTCAGCCCGCATCGCGCGGCGTGCCGCCGCGGTAATCATTCCACATTTCGCTATACGCCGCCTCCAGATCGCGCACACGCGCGCGCGTATCGAAAAACGGCGCCGCGCGCTCCGCGAGCCTGCCTTTGAGCGCGGCAAGTTGCGCACGATCGTTGCCGAGTTGAACCGCCGCCTGCACGTATTCGGCGCGGTCGCGCTTGACGAGTTCCGGCAGACCCGCGGCCGTTACGAGACTGGCCGCAACACGGCCGGCGAAGTGCCGCCCCGGGGCGGTAAGCACCGGCACGCCGGCCCATAACGCATCGCTCGTGCTGCTGTGGCCATTGTGCCAGCCTATGGTGTCCAGCATGAGGTCGGCGCGTTTGAGGCGCGCCAGGTGTTGGCGCTTGGCGGGCACGCGTTGCGCAAAGATCAATCGCGCCGGGTCTATGCCACTCGCTTGCGCCTGCCGTTGCAGGTTCGCCACCGTCAACGTGCCCGCACCCTGCAGCCACAGCACGGCCGGCGGCACCTCACGCAGTATTTCCATCCACGCGCCGAAATCGCCGCGCGTGATGCGCGATGCAGTGTTGAAATTACAGAATACGATGGCATCCGCCGCAAACTGCGACGCCGCACTCGCATCCTCCGCAATGCTCGCCGCGTCGGCGCCGTCGCTGACCATGAAGCATTGCGGCAGGTACACGAGATTTTCGGTGAACCCGCCGGCCAGCGTCGGTGGCGTCGCGATTCCGTCGGTAATGAAATAATCGATATACGATGCCCCGATTGACGCGGGGAACCCCAGGTAATGCGCCTGCACCGGCGCCGGGCGCCGCGCCAGTACCGGCATGCGGTTGCCGGTGGTGTGGCCGGCTAGATCAATGAGTACCTGGATGCCGGCCTGTGCAATCGCGGCGGCGAGCCCGGCATCCGTCATGGCGTGCGCGTCGACAAAGTGATCCACGCCGGCCTCTATGGCATTGCGGTAAATGCTGCCGTCATCGGGCCCGCACGAGAACGCATAGACCTCGAAGCGCGCGCGGTCGTGCAGGGCAAATACGTTGGCGAGCACATGCCCGACGGGGTGATCGCGGAAATCGCGCGACAGATAGCCGATGCGCAAACGCGCATTTTTTTCGACAGGCTGTGCGTCGACCAAATCGTTGCGCGTGACCGGCGCTATCCCTCTCGCGTATTCCGCTGCGTGGTAGGCGGCGATTTCTTTCAGCAGCGCGGGTGCAAGTCCCAGATACAACGCGGTCAGCGGCGACACGCAGCGCATCCATTCAGCGGCGGGCCGGCGCGCAATCATCGCCCGCAATGCGTCTGCCTGGAGATCGGCGCGATCCCAGTCGCATAGTTCGAGCAGGCAGTGCATGAGTTCCTCGCGCGCGGACGCGAAGCCGGGGTCGGCGTCAGTTGCCGCCTGATAGTGTTCCACCGCCAGAGCGCGCTGCCCCGATGCACGCATGATGTTGGCGAGGTTGTAATGCGCCGGCGCGCAGCGCGGATCGAAGTCCAGCGCGCGCTCCAACCACGCGACACCGTGCTCACCCTGATCCTGCTCGATCAATACAACGCCCAGATTGGTGGCGACGATGGGATCGCGGGGAAACTGCACCGCCGCTTCGCGCAGCAGTTGTTCGGCGTCGCGCAAGCGGCCTTCCTTGCGCAGGGACAGACTGCGGGCAACGAACGGGTTGGCTTGCGCGCGCCGCCGGAATACGGAGCGCAGAAGTTTCCACAGCATGATGCGCTAAGAGTGCAAGTTGC
>JAYVME010000389.1:0-3567 GCA_043759115.1 Betaproteobacteria bacterium
GCACAACGACAAAACCGTCCAGTCCTTCCCGCCGCAGCTCACCGATATCCAGCTCCAGACCCTCGATCTGCTCGGCGTCCCGATGAATTCCTTCGTCAAGGGGTAAACCCAACAGTCGTGTCACCAGGTGCCATTTGAGCGGGAGCTGCGGTGGACTGCACGAGGCGTCGCAGTCATTTGCCGGGACTTCAGCTCGCCAGTCGGCCCCTAAAGACGAAATACGCCGCCCCTAAAATGCAAAACGCCGCCCAAAGATAATCAAGTTTAAGCGGCTCCTTCAGATAGAAAAATGCAAATGGTACGAACACGGACAGGGTGATGACCTCTTGCAGGATTTTCAACTGAGCAAAGTTGAGCACTGTGAAGCCAATACGGTTGCCGGGGACCTGCAGCAGGTACTCGAACAACGCAATGCCCCAGCTTATGAGTGCTGCGACAATCCACGGCTTCTGATACAGCTCCTTCAGATGCGCGTACCAGGCGAAGGTCATGAATATATTGCTGAGGCACAGTAGTCCGACGGTCTTCACAATAGGGGACACGATTGCTTAGCTCCGATGAGTCTGAAGAAAGAGAAAATGGAGTGCTCAAGGGCTGACGCCCACATTTCGATAAAGTGTCGACCGCGCCACGTGGAATTTCTCGGCGACGGTGCTGACCGGTATATCTCCCGATTTAAGTAACGCCCGGACCGTCTTCAGATCCTTCGCACTGAGCTTTTTGGGGCGCCCGCCTTTGCGGCCGCGGGCTCGGGCGGCCTTGAGACCGGCTAGCGTGCGCTCGCGGATCAGGTTGCGCTCGAATTCGGCGAGGGCGCCGAACACATGGAATATGAGCTGTCCGGATGGAGAGCGGGTATCGATCTGCTCGGTGAGAGAGGCAAACCCAACGCCGCGCGCCTTGAACTCGTTGGTCAGACGGATGAGGTCGCCGAGACTACGGCCCAGCCGGTCCAGTCGCCAGACGGTCAGCGTATCCCCGTCGCGGAGTGACTTCAGGCACGCCTCAAGCTGCGGGCGAGCGGTGTTCTTGCCGCTGGCGTGCTCCTCGTAAATCTCCCGACACTTGGCTTTCTTCAAAGCGTCCCGTTGTAGGTCCAACGTCTGATCGTCGGTGGAGACACGGGCGTAGCCGATGCGCATGAGTGTAATTTTCTCTTTGTAGCAAATCCAAAACAGGGTACCGTTTGCGCATCATAGATTACGGGACGGGTATTGCGCCACAATTGGGCTCGATTTTGCCGAAATTCTGTGCCTCCCGCTGGTGTCGCGAAAACCGAGGTAATTGCATCATGAGCGATCAGGGCCGGAGTGAAGCAACCCTACAGGTGTTGACCCCCAGCGATTACGCCCTGGTGATGGCCAAGAGCCGGGACAACCGACTCGCTTTTGCGACGTGGTTGATTTTCTTCCGCGACAATGGACGCTTCCCGCGCGTCCCATCCGATCTGGAATCTATGGATATCGCCGCCTTGGCGCGACAGATCGAGCTGCCAGTCCCCGCAGATGCCGGTTTGCCTCTCGCCGAGAGAACGGCAAAACGCCTTCGCACCGAGATTCGAGCCAGATTCGGCTTCCGCGAGGCCACGGTCGCCGATGCCGAGATGCTGACGGCTTGGCTGCGCGATCACGTTGCCGCAGAAGCCGGCGGCCAGATCGAGCCGCTGATTGAGCGACTGGAGGCCCGATGTCGGGAACTGGCGATCGAACCGCCGTCGGCAGACCGAGTAGAGCGCATCACTCGCGCTGCACTGCGTGCCCACGAAGAGCGCTTTCATACTGATATTTACGCGCGATTGTCGCCAGCGATCCGTGCACGTCTTGACGAGTTACTGGGGTCTGCTGAGAGTGAAAACATTACCGGCGGCACGCCCGCGGTGCTCCTGACGCTGCGTGGCAACCCAGGGCGGCCGAGCCTCGCCAGCATGCAGGAGGAATTGGCGAAGCTGGAACTGATCCGCGGCATCGACCTGCCGATCGATTTGTTCGAACACACCTCAGCACGAGATTTGGAACGCTGCCGGCGACGGGTCGCCGTTGAGGCGCCGTATGAACTACGCCGGCATCCCGATGCGGCACGCATCACCTGGCTCGCCGCATTCGCCTATTCGCGGGCGCGTGGCTTAACCGATGACCTGGTCGACCTGTTAATCGAGACGATCCACCACATCGGCGCCCGCGCCGAGCGCAAAGTCGAACGGGAACTGCTCGCGGACCTCAAGCGCGTCGGCGGCAAGCAGAATCTGCTGTTCGAATTGGCCGATGCCACCCTGGCCCACCCGGATGGCGTGGTACGCGACGTGGTCTTTCCGGTGGTTGGCGAGGAGACCTTGCGCGATCTAGTCAAGGAATGGAAAGCCACTGGGCCGACCTATAGAACAACGCTGCGCACCGTGATCCGCAATTCCTATGCCGGACATTACCGGCGGATGGTCCCCAAACTCCTCGCCGCCCTGGAGTTTAGGTCCAACAACGAACGCCATCGTCCGGTCATGCTGGCCCTGGAATTGGTGAAACGCTTCGCCGACACCAAATTGCGAAACTTCCCGGTCGAAGAGGAGGTGCCGCTAGATGGCGTCGTGCGCGGCTTGTGGCGCGACGCCGTCGTGGAGAAAGACGCCACCGGCCGCGATCGTGTTAATCGTGTCACCTACGAGGTAGCGGTGCTCGAAGCCCTGCGCGAGCAGCTGCGCTGCAAGGAAATCTGGGTCGTCGGCGCCAACCGGTATCGCAACCCGGATGAGGATCTTCCCGCCGATTTCGAGGCGAACCGCGATGAACACTACAAAGCATTGAATCTGCCGCTCGATGCCGATCGCTTTATTACCAAGCTACAGGACGAAATGCGCGAGGCGCTGGGCACGTTGAATGCTGGCCTGAAGAAGAACCCGGCCGTGCGCATCAGCGCGAAGGGCGGCGGCTGGATTACGCTCACGCCACTCGATAAACAGCCCGATCCGCCCACCCTCGCGGCATTCAAGGCGGAACTCAATGCGACCTGGCCGATGACGAGTTTGCTCGACATGGTCAAGGAAACCGATCTGCGCCTCGGCTTTACCGACGCGCTGAAAAGTCCGACCGCGTACGAAACACTGGAGCGCTCCGTGCTACAGCCGCGCCTGCTGCTGTGTCTGCACGGGATCGGCACCAATGCTGGGTTGCAACGAATGGCGGGGCTGGAATCCGGTGTCACTGCCAAGGATTTAGCCTATGTTCGCCGCCGCTATATCGGCGTCGAAGCCCTGCGTCGTGCGATCGCGATTGTGGCCGACGGCACGCTGCATGCCAGAAATCCCGCCATTTGGGGTTCTGCCACCACGGCCTGCGCCTCCGATTCCAAACACTACGGCGCCTGGGACCAAAACCTCTCTACGCAGTGGCACGTGCGCTATGGCGGTCGCGGCATCATGATTTATTGGCACGTCGAGCGGAACTCGCTGTGCATCCACTCGCAGTTGAAGTCGCCGTCCTCCTCCGAGGTCGCCTCGATGATCGAGGGCGTTATCCATCATTGCACTGAAATGGAGGTGGATCGACAATACGTCGATTCGCACGGCCAGAGCACAGT
>JAYVME010000390.1:0-3564 GCA_043759115.1 Betaproteobacteria bacterium
ATCCTCGGCCGCTACATTCCGGCCTTCGGGCGAATCGTCGGCCAGATGCAGCACGATCTTTATCACGTTTATACCGTCGACGAGCATATCCTCAACGTCATGCGCAATCTGCGGCGCTTCGCGGTGCCGGAGCTGGCGCACGAATTTCCGCTCGCGAGCCGCCTCATGAGCGATTTCAACCACCCCGAACTGCTTTATCTCGCAGGGCTCTTTCATGACATCGCGAAGGGCCGCGGCGGCGACCACTCGACGCTCGGCAAGGTCGATGCGCTCAGATTCTGCCGCGAGCACGGGCTGCCGCGCGCCGACGCGGATCTCGTCGCGTGGCTGGTGGAAAGTCATTTGGTGATGTCGGCCACCGCGCAAAAGCAGGATTTATCCGATCCCGACGTCATCAATGCGTTTGCCACCCGGGCCGGCGACGACCGGCACCTTGTCGCGCTGTACATCCTGACCGTCGCCGACATACGCGGCACCAGCCCCAAGGTCTGGAACGGGTGGAAAGCGAAGCTGCTTGAGGACCTGTTCTGGATGACACGCCGTCGTCTGAGTGGCGATACGCGTTCGCTGGACAGCAGCCTTCAGCAGCGCCAGGACGCGGTCAAGGCCAAGTTGAGGCTGTATGCAATCAAGGACGACGCGACTGAAAAACTCTGGTCACAACTCGATATCTCATACTTTCTGCGCCACGACGTCGATGAGATCGCGTGGCACACGCGGCTGCTGAATTACCGCGTGGCTACGCCGGCGCCGGTGGTAAAAGCGCGCTTGTCTCCCGCCGGGGAAGGTCTGCAGGTCATGATTTACGTGCGCGATCAAAAGGATCTGTTCGCGCGCATCTGCGGTTTCTTCGAGCGCATCAGTTATTCGATCGTGGACGCGAAAATTTATACGACGCGCCACGGCTACGCGCTCGACAGCTTTGCCATCCTCGACCCCAACAACAAGAAGCCGCAATACCGCGATCTGATCGGCTATATCGAATACGAACTCGGCCAGCGCCTCGCCACCCAGACGCCGCTCGAGCCGCCGGCACAGGGTCGTTTGAGCCGCCAGCTCAAGCATTTTCCAATTACGCCGGAAGTCAGAATCACGGCCGACGAACGCGGGCTGTACAAAGTGCTAAATATAATCGCCGGCGACCGCCCCGGCCTCTTGTCGCGCGTCAGCCGCTGCCTGGTTGATTATCAGATCAATCTGTATACGGCCAAAATCAACACGCTCGGCGACCGCGCCGAGGACGTGTTCCTGATCAACGGCGCCGCACTCAGCGATCCCAAGAAAGTGATCAAGCTCGAAAGCGATCTGCTACGCGAACTGCAAACGTGAAGGCAGGATTGAGGACTGAGGAACTGGACCTTTTTTCTCAATCCTCGATCCTCGATCCTCGATCCTCGATCCTCAATCCAGCCTCTCAATCCCGCTTTTCAGTCGTCGGCAATTTCTTCGTCGGGGAACAATACGTCGGTAAAACCGAAACGACTCAAGTCGCGGATGCGCATCGGATACAATACGCCGATCAGATGATCGCATTCGTGCTGCACCACGCGTGCGTGAAAGCCATCGACGCTGCGCTCGATCAATTTCCCATACTGGTCGCAACCCTGGTAACGCAGCCGCCTGTAACGCGGCACCACGCCGCGCATGCCGGGCACGGATAAACAACCCTCCCAGCCGTCCTCCATCTCGGCGTCGAGCGGCGTCAACGCCGGATTGATCAATACGGTATGCGGCACGACCTCGGCGTCGGGATAACGCGGGTTTTGCTCGATGCCGAAAATCACCACCTGCAAGCTAACGCCTATTTGCGGCGCCGCGAGCCCCGCGCCATCGAGCGCAGCCATCGTATCCCGCATGTCGGCGAGCAATGCATGCAATTCCGGCGTGTTGAATTTCTCGACCGGACTCGCGCGCTCGAGCAGACGCGGGTCGCCCATTCTCAATACGTCTCTAACCGCCATCGACTATCACCAGTTGTCCAATGATGCGTTGCACCCTGCCCATCGCCTGTTGCATTATTGCCGCCATCGCGTCCATGGCAATTGCAGCACGGCTGTCACCGCGTCCCGCTGCGTGATTGACGACAATGGCAAGCGTGGCGTAAGCGAGCCCGATTTCGCGCGCGAGCGCGGCTTCCGGCATACCGGTCATGCCGACCAGGTCGGCGCCATCGCGCTCGAGCCGGTTGACTTCAGCCGCGGTTTCGAGGCGCGGCCCTTGGGTCGCGGCATAAACCCCGCCGTCAACCACCGGCTCGTCCGCCTGTCGCGCCGCCTTTAAACACGCCGCGCGCAACGGCGGCGAATACGGCAGAGTAAAGTCGATGTGGTGCACGCCGCGATCCTCCAGCTCGAAAAAAGTAGCGGCCCGGCCGTGCGTATAGTCGATGATCTGATCGGGAACCACCACCACGCCAGGCTCGAGTCCGCTGCGTATGCCGCCGACTGCCGCGATCGCCACGACGTTTTTCGCGCCGCGCGCATGCAATGCCCAGATATTCGCGCGGTAATTGATCTGGTGCGGCGGTATCGTATGCCCGTAGCCATGACGCGCCAGAAAGACCACCGCGTGTCCGGCGATGCTGCCGAAAGTCAGCGCACCCGATGGCTCGCCATAGGGTGTGCGCACCACTTCGCGGCGCACCGACTCGAGGGTGGACATATGCGCAAAACCGGTGCCGCCGATGATTGCTAGCATGGCAGAGGGGCGTGAGGCGTGAGGCGTGAGGTGAAAACAAATGCAAAAACGCGGACAACGTGCAGCACGCCCGCCGTTGGGCATTGCAACCACCACAAATCGTAATACAGTGCGTTGTGCCACCACGCGTTTGTTACCGCCTCACGCCTCACGCCTCACTCCTCACCGTTCTTAAGTGCATAAACCGCAGGCAGATTCCGCCACGCGCCCTTGACGTCCATGCCAACCCCGAAGACGTAGCGGTTCGGTAGCCGGATGCCGACAAAATCGGCGGCGATCGGCTTCGGACGGCCGATCTCTTTGTCGGCAAATACCGCCGCATAAAACCGGCTGGCCCCGGCTTCGAGCACCCGCCGCCGGATTTCGACCATGGTATGCCCTTCGTCGAGGATGTCATCGAGCACCAGCACCACGCGCCCGGCAATCGTGTCGGCCGGAAATACCTTCCACTCGATACGGCCGCCGGTGGTCGCGTTGCCATAACGCGTCAGATGAATGTAATCGAAAGCCAGCGGGAACTTCAGCAGCGGCAACAATTGCCCGGTGAATACGACCGCCCCGCTCATCACGCTCAACACCAGCGGATTCAACGCTGCCAGCGCGTTGGAAATCTCCGCCGCCATGCGCCGCACGGCGCGATCCACTGCGGCCGCGGAACACACAATCTCCGCGGTCTTCAGTACTGCCTGCGCTTCGGCTGCTGACAGCATCAACGTGTCTTCCGCACCATTTCAGCCGCTTACGCTTAGCGACGCAATTTCGCCAGATACTTCGCGAATTCGCGCGCCACTTCCGGATGCTTGAGTCCGTAAGCGACGTTCGCTTTGAGGTAGCCCAGCTTGCTGCCGCAATCGTAACGCACGCCGT
>JAYVME010000391.1:0-3563 GCA_043759115.1 Betaproteobacteria bacterium
TTTTGCGCGGATTCCTCCATCGCGCTGTCGATGTTGGCGAGCGCGACGGTCAGGTTGAGCAGAATAAACGGGAAGTAGTGCAGCGCCTCGACGAAAATCACGCCGTTCAGCCCCTCCATGAACGGAATGCCGAATCCGCAGCAGTCCTTGAGTATCAGGTTGACCGAGCCGTTGCGGCCAAACAGCAACTGCATGGCAGCGGCGCCGACAAAGGGCGGCATGATGAGCGGCAGCACGCCGAGCGTCTGAATCAGGATGCTGCCGCGGAACTGGAAACGCATCGTGAAATAAGCGAGCGGCAGCGAAATGAGGGAGGACAGCAGCACGCTCATGCCGCCGACATACAGGCTGTTGTAGAACGATTCGCGCATCAGCGTGAGCTGAAAGAACGAAAAGAAATGCGCCAGCGTCAGCGTGCCGTCGCTATTGGTGAAGGCGACGTACATCACGGTAATGACCGGTATCACCAGGAATACCAGCAAGAAGACCGCGATCGCGAGCGCAATCGCGGCATGGGCGGGACTGAGGCGGTTGGTCATTGCCGGGTTAACCCGTTTTGAGTGCTGCTTGCTTTGGCACGATCAAGATTAAAAGCGCATTTCAATATGAGGGTAGCGCCGGCGACCCCGCCTGCATCGGCATCAATGCAGGCGAGTCGCCTGCGCTACAGTTGCATTGCCGCGAAAATGACGTATCTCTCATTTTGAAATGCGCTCTAAGTCAGGCGAGCGTAAAACCATCGAGCGAAATATCGGGTTCGCGTCCGCTGGCGAGGTCGGCGGTGATTTTGCCGCAACCGCACGCCAGCGTGAAGCCCAGCGCGCCGTGGCCGATGTTGAGCAACAGATTGGCGTAGCGTGTGCGGCCGATGACCGGCGTGCCTTTCGGGGTGGCAGGGCGCAACCCGCACCACGGCTTGAGCCGGCTGAAGTCAGCGCTGCCGGGAAACGTTGCCCTGACCTGCCGGGCCAGCACTTCGATGCGTGCCGGATCGAGATCGGCGCGGTAGTTGGTGATGTCGGCCATGCCTGCAATGCGCAGTTCTTCGCCGAGCCGCGCGTAAACGACTTTGCGCTTGTGGTCGGTGATGCTGACGGCAGGTGCTGCGTCCGCGCGCGTAATCGGCAACGTCAGGCTGTAACCTTTCAATGGATAAATCGGCGCGTCGATGCCGATCGGCCGCAGCAGAAACACGCTCTGCGCGCCGAGCGTGACAACAAATGAGTCCGCTTCGATAGCGTGCCGGTCGGTGCGCACTGCGCCGATATGGCCGGCGTCATGCACGAAACCCGTGATCCGCGTATTGAACTCGAAGGTGACCGGATGCGCGCCGCCGCGCATGACGCGTTCGAGGCTGGTGCAGAACCGGTAACAGTCGCCGGCGTCCTCGCTCCGGGTATAAATGCCGCCGGCAATTTCGGGCGCGATGTGGTTTAGCGCGGGCTCAAGCGCCACGCAGCCGTCGCGATCGAGCGCCTGCTGCTCGCAGCCCAGCGATTGCTGGTAATTCATCATCGCCTGCGCGCCGCGGAAGGAGGACGCATCGGAATAAAACACGAGCTTGCCGTTGCGCACGAAGTCGAAGTTGAGCGGTTCTTTCACCACCATGTCGTGCATCAGCGTGCGGCTGTAAAACGCCAGCCGCAACAGGCGCGAGGTCGTGAGTTCACTTTGGGCGGTGTTGCACGCGAGCACGAACTGCAGGCAAAAGCGCCATTGATAATAATCGAGGCGCGGCGAAAACCGCAGCGGAGCATCGCGCTTCAGCAGCCACGGCGGAACTTTCGGCAGGACACCGGGGCCGGCAAGCGGCGCGACATAACTGTAGGAAAGCTGGCCGCCGTTGGCGTAGCTGGTTTCAAGCCCGACGCCGGCATTGCGCTCGACGACTGTCACGTCGTGACCTTCGCGCGCCAGAAAATACGCCGAGGTCATGCCGGCGACCCCGGCGCCGAGCACGCAGACTTTCATGTGGTTTTATTGAGAATTTCGTAACTCGGTGATAAAAACTCGTCGTCCCCGCGGAGGCGGGGACCCAGGCTTTCGATTCTGGTTTCCCGCCTTCGCGGGAATGACGAAGTCGAGGGAATTCGTGTCACGCAATTGCGCAATCCTCAATTGTCGGCGCGCGGCGCGCCTATTTCGCGAGCGCCGCGGCCTGGTTCGCGAGCTCGACCGCGCGCTGGTAGTTTTTGCGCGCGGTGTTGCTCCAGTATTCCTCGAGGGCGGTTGTCTGCTTTGTTTTCAAGGCATCACGCTTGGTGTTGCGATAGAGCGCGAGGAACTCCTTGTCCTTCGATTTCTGCTCGGTGACCACCGGCGAATAGGCGGCTTCGCGCGCGTCGTTGAGCAGCTTCATCGCCTGCGGGTTATTTTTTCCCACGAGCTTGGCTGCGGCCTCATTAATGGCCTTCGCGGCTTGCGTCAGGTCCTTATGACGGAACGTGATTGTTTGATCGAAGATCGAGCTCACGACGTAGTAGCGCGATTCGGAGAGATCGGAATCGAAATTCACTTTCGGCTTGATCGTTCCGGTGTAAGGATTGGGAAAACCCGGCGGTGCTTTCTTATAGCTGCTGGGCAACACGGGCAGGCGGCTGATCTGCGGATCGAACAGCAACTCCTGACCTTCAGGCGACAGCGTGTAATTGATGAATTTGCGCGCGTTATCGGCGTTCTTCGCGCCCGCCACGATGCCGATATTGGCGGGTACGATGGCGGTTACCGATGGATAGACGAACTCGACCGGGAATTTCGAGGCCATGCCGGCAAGACCGAAGAAATCGATGACGAGCCCGATGCCATACTGGCCGTTGTTGACACCGTCGGGCACGCCGAAGCTGCGCTCGGTAATCGCCGCGCAATTGCCCGCTATCATGAGCATCTGGCGCCAGCCTTTTTCCCAGCCTTCGCCCTGGAGGATAGTCTCCACGGTCAGGTGCGTGGTGCCGGAACGCGACGGCGACGACATCGCGACGTGGCTGAAATAGACCGGTTTGGTCAGGTCGGCCCATTCTTTCGGCGCGGGCAGCTTGTGGGCTTTCATGTAGCGCGTGTTCCACATGATGCCGTAGCCGGCGAGCGCCTGGCCGAGGTAATAGCCCTTGGGATCGTTGATCGGGTAGTTGCCGATTTTAGCCGGCACTTCTTTTGCCGGCGATTCGATCCTGGCGAGGAGATTTTCGGCGGACAGCACCGCGAACGCATCGGGCGCCGACACCCAGAACACGTCGGGCTTGTTGCTGGCCGGGGCTTCGCGGATGTAGGCGACGCCCGCGGGCGTGGGCTTGTTGAGAATTTCCACCTTGATGCCAGGGTTCTTCGCTTCGAAGGCCTTCTTGTAGGCCTCCGTGAGTTCCTTGGGGAACGAGGTGACGATGACGACCTGCTGCTGGGCGAAGGCGCCCGCCGACATCAGCCACAGCAATGCGGCGCAGGACGTGAATTTGAACTGTTTCAAGATAACCCCCTCGTTGGCGAACTCGTATCCCGCAATGTTACAGTCGAGGCCTCCGAAATACCATCGCTAAGAGTCCGCTGGGCTTGAAATCCACGCGCGCGGC
>JAYVME010000392.1:0-8229 GCA_043759115.1 Betaproteobacteria bacterium
TCGATCTCCTGATAAGCATGGCGGTAGCGCGAGCCGGACACCGAGCCGCCGGTGATCGCGACCATCGGCGAGCACGCCATGAACCCGTCGCGCAGCCCCGCCGCCAGATTGGAGGCGCCGATCTGCTGCGCCATGCATACGCCCGGTCGGCCGCTCGCGCGCGCGTAGCCGTCGGCCATGTACGCCGCGGCTTTTTCGCCGTGCGTCATGATCTTGCGGATATTGAAGTCGTCCATCTCGGCGAGCGCGCGCATCATGATCGTCGGCACGTAAAATACATGCGTGACGCCGTAGCCGTGCAGCACCTCGGCGAACAGCCGCGAACCGGTAATTTTTGCCATTTCTGAAACCCCTCCCTCAAACGGACAGCAATACTACCAATGAAACAAGTACCCGGAAAAACTTTTTTGCGCGACAGGCGGTGATTATAATCGGCGGCAGGCGGGACACGCCGCGCAATCGACATAATTTTTGATTTCAGCGTAAAGCCGCGCCTGAGCAACGAGCGCGGCAATGCCATCCTTGTCGCCTCCAGCATCTACGAGGCGTGCAAGTATTTCGAGCTGTTCCAGAAGACGGTGTTCAAAAGCAAGTGCGCGGTCGTCACCTCGTACAACCCGCACGCCCAGGACATCACGCTGGAGGACACCGGCGCGAACACGGACACCGACAAGGAGTTCATCTACAACACCTACACCGCGTTGCTGCAAAAAGTGGAAGCGCGGCCCGGCAAATCCAAAACCGAGACCTACGAGGACAACGCCAAGAAGCTGTTCAGGGAGCAGCCCGCCAACATGAAGCTGCTGGTGGTGGTGAACAAGCTGCTCACCGGGTTCGACGCGCCGGCCTGCACTTATCTCTATATCGACAAGAGCATGGAGGATCACGGCCTGTTTCAAGCCATTTGCCGCACCAACCGGCTCGATGGTGATGACAAGGACTTCGGCTACATCGTGGACTACAAAGACCTGTTCAAGAAGGTCGAGAACGCGATCGCGGTGTACACCTCCGAACTGGATCGCAGCGCGGGCGGCGTCGATCCGCAGATTCTGCTGAAAGATCGTCTGAGCAAGGGGCGCGAGCGCCTGGACGACGCGCTTAAAGCCGTTGCGTTGCTGTGCGAGCCAGTGGAACCGCCGACGAGCGACTTGGATTATATCCACTACTTCTGCGGCAATACCGAGATCGCAGACGATCTGAAGACGCATGAGCCGCAACGCGCCGGACTCTACAAGGCGACGGCTGCTTTAGTGCGAGCATTTGCAAATATTGCCGACGATCTGGAAAGGGCTGGTTACAACGAAGCCGATATCAAGCGCGTCAAAGCGCAGATCGATAGCTATCTGAAACTGCGCGAGATCATCCGCAAAGCGAGCAGCGAAACCATCGACCTCAAAGCCTACGAAGCCGACATGCGGCACCTCATCGACACCTACATCGAGGCCGATGAGCCGCGCAAGATTTCACCGTTCGACAACATGTCGCTGCTGGAGCTGATCGTAAAGACCGGCATTGCCGATGCGATCAGTGGCTTGCCGGCGGGTATCAAGAGTGATCGGAACGCCGTCGCTGAAACCATCGAGAACAACGTTCGCAGCAAGATCATCAAAGACCACCTCAACGACCCCGCCTATTACGAGAAGATGTCGACGCTGCTGGATGAAATCATTGCGTTTCGGAAAGAGCGGGCGGACCGATACGAGGAATACCTGAAACGGATCGCCGAACTGGCGAAGAAGGTGCAGGCGGGGCAGGCTGAGGACACGCCTGTGCAATTGAACACACCGGGGCGACGCGCGCTGTACAACAATCTCAGAATGGACACTGGTTTAAATCAAGGCGCCAAGGCGGCTGAAGACCCGGCCTTGGGCATGGCATTACGGATCGACGAAACGGTCAAGACCACGCGGCCCGACGGCTGGCGTGGAATTCAGGCGCGGGAGCAAGTCATCAAGGCAGCGCTGTATTACATCTTGAAGAATGAAGCCGAGGTTGAGCGCATCTTCCTCATCATCAAGCAGCAAAGAGAATATTGATGGTGACGCAGATTCAGCTTGGCGATATCGCTGTCGATGTGGTGCAGAAAGGCATCAAGAATATTCACTTGAGCGTTCATCCACCCACGGGCCGAGTGCGCATTGCCGCGCCCTTGCGCATGAACGCGAACACGATCCGCGTATTCGCCATTTCCAAGCTGGGCTGGATCAAGAAGCAACAGACCAAGCTGCGAAAACAGGAACGTGAAAGCCCGCGAGAATACCTTGATCGGAAAAGCCATTATTGCTGGGGTAAACGCTATCTATTGAAGGTGGTTAAGAATGACGCAACGTCGCGAGTCGAGATCAAACACCGCACCGTTGTACTGCATGTGCGCCCAGGCGCTGATGACTACAAGAAACAATCCGTTCTGGAGGAATGGTATCGCCAGCAGATCAAGGATGAAATTCCGTCTCTGATTGCGAAATGGGAACAACACATGGGTGTTACGGTGGCGCGGTTCACCGTTAGAAAAATGAAAACGATGTGGGGCAGCTGCACACCAGAATCCAAGTCCATCCTCATCAATCTGGAATTAGCCAAAAAACCGCGCGAGTGTCTCGAATATATTGTTGTCCACGAATTGATGCATCTGCTTGAGCCTACGCACAACCGCCGCTTCATTTCGCTCATGGATCAATTCATGCCCCAATGGCGATCTCATCGGGAAGATCTGAATCGCCTGCCGGTGCGGCATGAGAGCTGGGGGTATTGAAATCTGATGCTGGCTAATCGACGGAAGTGTGCTGCTTAGCGAATTGATTTAAAAGGCAATTCGACAAACGTCGAAACTTATGAGAGAATTAATTGTCAATCGTTTCCATATGAAAATACTAAAGATATTTGCGGAAGGTTTTTTTTCGATTGTGGATTCTTATATCCATCCGCAAGCATACGTACGTCCATCAGAACGTGGGTTCTATGATGATCAAATGAACCTTTTTGGCGACGTAAAAAATCTCGGGAACGACATGCGAAAATCAATCGGGAGAAAGCATGTCGAACGAGCATACCAAGGTTCACGCCACTAATCCCGACGGTGGCCAACTGTCGGTTTCACGAACCACGACCGATAGTCCGATTCTTCCGGCGGTAAATCTTCAACAGCTCCAGCAAATTGACCCGAAGCTTGTTACTTGGGTCGTTGAGCAAACCGAAAAAGAAGCAAATTTTCGCCGCGGCGAAACGCGCAGAATTAACAGCTTCATATTCGCTGAGCGAATTTCTGGGGTTATTGTTGGTGGATTCGTAGCAATAGCTGGACTCGCTGTTTCTGCTTATGTTGCCATACAGGGGCATGAATAGGCCGCTAGTATTATTGGTGGCGCCACCTTGGTTGCAATCGTCACGGTCATAGTGACGCGAAAGCCCGATCAACAAGGAAACACGGGCGCGCCACAAAATCAGCAAAAGAAAAAGAGAAGATAAATCCGCTTCGGCGGGTTTTTCGTTATTAGCGGGGTGCTATTTGGGTGCCGGTTATGTCCGCGTAACGGACACCCAACAGCACCAGTGCAATTCGTCCATCAGCCAGACAGACTACAGCGCCCGCGCACCGGCCACACCGCTTTCGTTGGCGTGGCCAGATCGCCGTCTGATTACTGAATCGGCGAGAACGCCGACGGCATCAGGATCTTGTTTTCCTGCGTGGTCATTTCGTAACCCGGCAGGCCCAGCTTTTTTGACAGCAATGACGGCGGCCACACGCCGGCTGCCTTCGCTTTGTCACGTATGGCGTTGCGTTCGTCGATCGATTTGTACGGCCAGATGTGGACGAACCGATTCAGCGCGCCAACTTCGGAAATCCACGCCGCGCACAGCGGGCTTAACTTGGTACGCTCGGGGATGCCTATTTCCCACAGCGCCTTCAGCTTGGGCAGTTCGGCGCCGCTGGCGAGTGTGTAGGTGCGCATTTCGAAGTAGGGCCCGAGCTTGGCGGGCTTCAATTCCGGCGACATCGACAGCGGCACCATGATGTCCGAGCGCATGTTGACGACGAATTCCTTGATTTTCGGCGGCCAGGTGCCGTCCTTGATAGCGGCTTCGCGGATGCGCGTGCGCTCGGCCATGTCCTTGTAGCCCCATACGTGGATGATCTGGTTCAAAGGGCCGATTTCGGTGTGCCAGAACGCGGCGAGCAGCGAATGCTTCTTGCGGTGCTCGTAGGCCTCGCCGAATCGTTGCTCGACTTCGGGGATCGAATGCGGCTTGAGATCGTACGTCCTCATTTCGTAAATCATGCTCTGTCCTCTCGGGGGTTAAAGTGAATGGAATCTGCTAATGCGTGAATTTTTTGGCCCAGCGCACCGGCAGCAGCGTTGCATCGCCTTTGCCCAGCCCCGCGCGCGACGCTTCATCGAAACATTCGAGCGCGCGCGCGGTAACCGGCAGCGTGCCGCCGAGCGCCTGCGCTTCCTCGATCATCGTCTGCAAATCCTTGCGCAGCGAGTCGATGTCGAAGGTTATGACGCCGGTATCCTTGCCGGTGAGCGCGGCGGCGAGCGCGGGCCCGCGCACCTTCAACACGTTTGGTGCGCCGGAGGTGTCGGCGAAAATGTCCATCACGCGCGCCGGTTCGAGGCCGAGCGGTTTGCACAGTAGCAGCGCTTCGCCCAGCGCCTGCCAGTACACGAGCAGCGGCAGGTTGATCGCGAGTTTCATGCTCGCGCCGGAGCCGATGGGGCCGACGTGTTCGACGCGGCGGCACAGCTGATCGAGCAGCGGTTTCGCGCGCGCAACGTCCGCCGCATCGCCGCCGGCGAAGCCGAATAGTTTGCCGTCGCGCGCCGGGCCGACCGTGCCGCCGACCGGGCAATCGATCAAAGCCGCGTTCCTGGCCTTGATCTTGGCGGCGAGCGCCTGCTCGGTGACGGGGCGCACGGTGCTCATTTCGATGAACAGCTTGCCCTTGATATCCGCCGCCAGCAGTCCGTCTTCGCCGTCATACGTCGCATCGATCGCCTCGGCATTCGTTAATATGCTGATGACGACTTCCGCGCCACTCGCCAGCTCGCGCGGCGTGGTGGCAACTTTGGCGCCGATGGCGGTAAGCGCCTGCGCTTTCGCCGCGGTACGGTTCCATACAGTCACTTCGTGGCCGAGGCCCGCGAGCCGTGTGGCGATCGCTGCGCCCATTTTGCCGATGCCGGCAATTCCGATTTTCAATTGACTCTCCCTGTGCGTAGATGCCCCGAGTTGACACGCGCACTGGCGTGGCGTCAAACTGCGAGCCGCAAATATAGCAGGTTCGCCGCCTGCACTGCAGCCTACGAGGAGAGCAAAGAGTGCCTAACACGATGGGATCGCCAGTCAGCGAAATCCGCGACGGCATGCGCATCGAATGGGACGTCGCGATCGCGATGGACGACGGTCTCGTGCTGCGTGCCGACGTGTTTCGCCCGCCCACCGCCGGCAAGTGTCCGGTGATCCTGAGCTACGGCCCGTACGCCAAGGGGCTGCATTTCGAGGACGGCTATCCGAGCGCGTGGCGGCGCATGGTCGACACGCACCCCGATGTCGCCGCGGGCTCGTCGAACAAATACCAGAACTGGGAAGTCGTCGATCCGGAGAAATGGGTGCCGGATGGCTACGCCGTCGTGCGCGTCGATTCGCGCGGCACCGGCCGCTCGCCCGGCCACATCGATCACTTTTCGCCACGCGAGACCAAGGATTTCTACCGCTGCATCGAATGGGCCGGCGTGCAGCCGTGGTCGAACGGCAAGGTCGGGTTGAACGGCATCTCCTACTACGGCATCAACCAGTGGCACGTCGCTTCATTGCAGCCGCCGCATCTCGCGGCAATGTGCATCTGGGAGGGCGCCGCCGACTGGTATCGCGACATGACGCACCACGGCGGCATCCTGTCGACGTTCTGGGACAACTGGTACGACATGCAGGTGAAGACCGTACAGTATGGCTGCGGCGAGAAAGGACGGCGCAGCCGCGTCACCGGCCAGCTGGTGTGCGGCGACGAGCTGTTGAGCGACGAGGTGCTCGCGCAGAACCGCAGCGACTTCGGCAACGCGATACTCGCGCACCCGCTCGACGACAGTTATCACAAGGCGCGCTCGCCGCAGTGGGACAAGATCACGGTGCCGTTTCTGTCGGCGGCCAACTGGGGCGGGCAGGGGCTGCATCCGCGCGGCAACTTCGAGGGCTACACGCGCGCGGCGTCGAAACACAAATGGCTCGAAGCGCACGGCATCGAGCACTGGACGCATTTCTACACCGATTATGGCGTGAACCTGCAAAAGCGCTTCTTCGCGCATTTCCTGAAAGGCGAGAAGAACGGCTGGAACAGACAACCGCGCGTGCAGTTGCAGGTACGCCACGTCGACCGTTTTGTCGAGCGCTTGGAAAACGAATGGCCGCTCGCGCGCACGCGGTGGACGAAGCTCTATCTCGAACCGGTCGTGCACTCGTTGGCGGAAGTGCCGCCGCTGGTGCCGTCGAGCATCGAGTACGACGCGATGGGCGACGGCGTGACGTTTGTCTCGCCGCCGCTGCCGCACGCCACCGAAATCACCGGACCGTCGGCGGCGAAATTGTTCGTGTCGTCATCGACCCGCGACGCGGATTTATTTCTGGTGCTGCGCATTTTCTCGGCGGATATGAAAGAGGTCGTGTTCCAGGGCGCCATCGATCCGCACACGCCGGTGGCGCAGGGCTGGCTGCGCGCATCCCATCGCAAGCTCGATCGCAAGCTCTCTTTGCCGTACCGGCCTTATCACACGCACGATTCCAGGCAGCCGCTGAAGCGCAATGAAGTGGTCGAACTCGACATCGAGTTGTGGCCAACGTCGATCGTCGTGCCGGCCGGCTGCCGCATTGCGCTGTCGGTGCGCGGCAGGGATTACGTTTATCCCGGCGGCAGCGGCGGCAAGCTGTCGAATTTCAAGAACGAACTCACCGGCTGCGGGCCGTTTCTGCACGACGACGCGCGCGACCGTCCGCCGGCGGTTTTTCACAACAAGGTGAAGTTGCATTTCAGTCCGCAGCGCGCGGCTTACGTGCTACTGCCAGTGATTCCGCCCAAACATTGAAAGAGAGGTTGCCCATGAAGCTCTATGGATACTGGCGCTCGCTCGCCACTTACCGCGTGCGGGTTGCACTGGCATTGAAGGGGCTCGAGGCCGAGCCGGTGTCGATCGATCTCCTGAAAGGCAATCAGCATGACGCCGGCTACCGGGCGATCAACCCGCAGGGTGTGGTGCCCGCGCTCGTCATCGATGACGGGCCGCCGTTGTTTCAGTCGATGGCGATACTCGAATACCTCGATGAAACGCACCCGCAGCCGCCGCTGCTGCCGAAGGATGCGCGCGGACGGGCTCGCGTGCGCGGGCTCGCGCAGATCGTGGTCAGCGACGGTCATCCGCTGATCGTGCCGCGCATCCGCGCCTATATGGAAAAAGAACTGAAACTCGATGAGCCAACGCGCAACCGCTGGCTCGCGCACTGGTCGTTGAAAGCGCTCGAAGCGGTCGAAGGCCATCTGGCAAAAGAGCGTGAAACCGGGCGCTATTGCCATGGCGACACGATTACGATCGCCGACATCTGCCTTGCATCGCAGGTGATAGGCGCAAAAAATTATTTCAACTGCGATGTTTCCGGCGTGCCGACCGTGATGCGCGTGTTCGGAGAATGCATGAAGATCGACGCGTTCGACCGCGCGCTGCCGCAGAAGCAGCCCGACGCGCAGCCGGCACATTGAGCGGGACACAGATATGACCACCGTGAAGATCGTCGACCGGTCGAGCCTGATCGACGGCTTGTACCAGGAGCTGGTGCTCGATCCCGCGCACACCGCGATAGTCACCATCGACATGCATCGCGGCCATCTCGATATGGATGTCGCGACGATGCCGGCGACACCGGAAGATGCAAAGCGCGTAATCGCGAACGCGCGCACCGCGCTAGATTTCGCGCGTGCGCAGGGCGTGCCGGTGATCCACGTAATCCTGGTTTACCGCCGCCTGCCCGGCATCGGCAGCGAAGGCATGGTGTCGCCGTTCTGGAAGGCGCTGCACGCGGCGCGCGGGGCGGAGGACCGGCTGACACCGGGGCGCAGGAGCACCGTGAGCGAGCACAACATCGTGGGCTCGCCCGGCACCGAGATCATCCCGGAGCTTTTTCGCGCCGGCGATTACGTGATCGACAACAAAAAGCGCCTCGACTGCTTTTACGGCACCGACC
>JAYVME010000393.1:0-3559 GCA_043759115.1 Betaproteobacteria bacterium
GTGCCTTCCACCGTGGCAACCGTGAGATGGGGCAGCCTGCCGAATTCGGATGCCAAACCGGTTTTATCGGTGCCGTCGGGAAGCGTGGTGACATTTGACACCGTGTCGCACGAAGGCATCCTGGAGGATCAAGGCAAGGATCCGGTGAAGTATTTCGGCCAGTTCGGCATCAAGCCCGGGCAGGTACTGAAAGACGCGCAAGCGATCGCCGCCTCCAGCCTCGAGCACGACTTCGTTAAAGACGGTCCGCATATTGTCACCGGGCCGGTCGAAATCGACGGCGCGAAGGCGGGTGACGTGCTCAAGGTCGAAATCCTTGGGCAGAAGTTCCGGGTTCCTTACGGCGTCGTGTCGAACCGTCACGGCAAGGGCGCGCTGCCGGGCGAATTCCCCGAGAACAAAGGGCCTGAGCCCGGTGCCGACGCCGCGCACCCTGAGCTCTACCGCAACGTTTCGACTTTCACGCCGATCACGCAAATTGGCGGCAAGTGGTACGGAACCATCAAGGACAAGAACGGCATCGCGGCGCGCTTCCCGCTGCAGCCATTCAACGGCATCATGGGTGTGGCGGTCAATACCAAAGACAAGGCGAATTCCATTCCGCCGGGTGAATATGCGGGCAATCTCGATATCAACGATCTCACCGTCGGCTCGACGCTGTACATTCCGGTGCAAGTGGACGGCGCAATGTTTTATGCCGCCGACCCGCACTACGTGCAGGGCGACGGCGAAGTGGCGCTGACCGCGGTGGAAGGTTCGCTGCGTTCGACGTTCCGACTGACCGTGCTCAAGCCCGGCGATCCAGCGTTGCCGATGAAGGCGCCGATGAAAAATCCGTTCGCGGAAACAGCGAAATACTGGATTCCGATCGGGCTCCACACGGATCTCAATGAAGCAATGAAGGACGCCACGCGTCAGACCGTGCAATTCCTGAACGAGAAGCTCGGCATGGATCGCGCGAGCGCAATGGCGTACGCAAGTGCCGCGGTCGATTTTCAGGTCACCCAGGTCGTCGATCGCGTGAAGGGCGTCAACGGCATGATCCGGAAATCCGATTTTGCCGCGAGAGGCAACAAAAAATAACCGCGGGGGAAAATTGCGCGAAATAAAAAGCCCCGCTGATGGCGGGGTTTTTTGTACGGCCCCGCGTCTAAAAGACTGTCTCAGAATGATCTGAACCAGGCGGGGAAGTATGGGGGGGATGTATCCGCTCATTGGATAACGCACCCTGAGGTATAATGCGGCCGTCATTGGGGAGTAGCCGTCCCGGAGTATCCGGGAGGACACGTCAACATACCTGGCTTTCAGCCATGGCGCGTCCGGTTCTGAAACTTGGCGAGACCTTTGGCATCGGTGCTGCCCTCACTGGTCGGGCGCGCACGCCGGTGTCATCGGTTGCTGAATTCGCCCGGCCCGGAGCACTAAATGGAAGCCTTCCTTGCCTCTACGCTGATCGTCGCGCTGGCGGAAATCGGCGACAAAACCCAGTTGCTGTCGCTGCTGCTCGCTGCCCGCTACAAGAAACCGCTACCGATCATCGCCGGCATCCTGATCGCAACACTCGCCAATCACTTTATCGCCGGCGCGCTCGGCGCCTGGATAAGCACGTTGTTTTCTCCACAAGTCATGCGCTGGATCGTGGGCGGCTCGTTGCTCGCCATTGCCGCATGGACACTCAAGCCGGATAAATTCGACGGCGAAGTCCGGGAGTCGACGCGTTACGGACTGTTCGCGCTGACGTGCGTGGTATTTTTTGTCGCGGAAATCGGCGACAAAACGCAGATCGCGACCATCGTGCTCGCGGCCAGGTACCAGTCGCTCGTTGCGGTCGTGACGGGCACCACACTCGGCATGATGATAGCCAACGTACCGGTCGTGTTTCTCGGCAGCGCGGCGTCGCACCGTATTCCGTTTGCGCTCGTGCGCGCAATCGCCGCATTGCTGTTTGCCGTGCTTGGCGTGGCGGCACTGCTTGGAGTGGGTGCGTAAGCGCGGTGCCGAAAATAAAAAAGGCAGCCGTAGCTGCCTTTTTTAATCGATGCGAAACGGCTCAAGCGGTGGTGGCGGACTTGCCTTTGGAAGTCGGCTTGCGCGCATATTTCTGCTTGAACTTCTCCACGCGACCCGCGGTATCGACGATCTTTTGCTTGCCGGTATAGAACGGATGGCATTCGGCACAAACTTCGATGTGCAGATCCTTGCTCATGGTCGAGCGCGTCTTGAACTTGGCTCCGCAACTGCAGATAACGTTTATCTCTTTGTATTCAGGGTGAATTTGGTCTTTCATTGCAATGTCCTTGGCAGCCGCGGTTGCGCGAAAAGCGGCGATTATCCCTTAGCGGGCGAGGACTTGCAAGTTGGGGTTTAGTCGGGGATTGCAAGCCCCGGGGATCAGGTGCGGGCGCAGGCGCGGCCCCGTCAGAAATTAAATCGCGATTGGCCGGGCCGCCATGCGTCGAGCAAGCGGCAGCAGCCCGCGATCGTCGCTTTGCCGATCTCGGGCGCGACACTGCGAAAGATGGTGGTGGTCGCGCTCTGGGATTCGCCCAATACCTGCATTTCCACGAAATAAACGCCCTCGGCTTTGGTGTCGATATCAAGCCGCCCCAGGTCGTTGCCGGACGCGTTGATCCGGTGATGCCCGGCGCGCACCGGAACACGAAAATAAGTGGTTGGCAGCGTCTCGCCAATCAGCCTGCCGTCGATCCAGATGGTGGAGGCGGCATCACCGCCGGGGGCGCGGGGACGGTAAAGATAGATGATCGCGGCATTCGGCGCGGTTTCGAAGCGCTTCGCGTCGGCGTCGCTCTCGATCGACGCCATGGGCGTCGAGGCGCATCCGCCAAGCAACGCTACCAGCAGCACAATGGGCGGGGCGATACGCAGGGTATTTCGCATAGCTGCAAATCTTAGCGGATTACCGCCAAGGTTCCAAGCCACGTTCAATGGTTGCCCAGGTATTCATAGTGCAGAACAGCATAACGCCCCTGCCCTTCGTTGACGGGAAAAAATACGGAGCGATCGAACCCGATCAAGCTGCTGAGTGTGTGTCGCACGAAATATAGTCTGCCGGCCGCCACGGTGAATTCGAATACGCCGCTGTCGCCGGCGAAGCCCGCAAAGCGATGCGTGCCGGGCGCGATCTCAAGACGAAAATATGTGCCGGGATAGAGACTGCCGAGGCCTTGCCCGTCCAGCGTCAGGCTCGCAACCACGCGCGAGAAATCCGGGCGGTCGCGATACAGATAAACGACGGCCTGGTCGGGCTTGGTCTCGAATTTTTTGGATTGGAGTTCCTGCGGACTCGGCTCGCGGGTGGCGCAGGCGGCGAGCGCCACTACGAGAAAAAATACAGTGGTTGCGGTGGAACGAGATCTCATTTTCGTTCCGGAGAGCTTCATCGAAGCACAGGCTGCGGGGTAACGCTAACCTCTGCGCATGCTGTCGAAGCAGTCGCCGCCGAGACTTGTTAGCCGCAGGCCCGTTTGCGGGAACGGCGGCCGGGATTTTTTCGTTCCAGAGAATGTCATCGAAGTACGGTCCGCGCGTTAACGCTAAC
>JAYVME010000394.1:0-8222 GCA_043759115.1 Betaproteobacteria bacterium
GCGGCGCTTGCGAATTTCACGCCACGCGGCAATCGCCGCCGCATGGTGCTGATCGTCCGCCGCTTCCAGCGCGATCAAAAAACCGGTGTCGAGAAAATACGCCGTCACGACCCGTTGTACAAATGGGCATTATGATGCTCCGCGCCGTCGTCCGCCCCGGAGCGCACCGGGGTCTTACCCAGATCGAAAACCGGATCGGATTCCCGCGCCGACGGCTCGACCACGATGTTTCGTCCTTGCTTGCGAATTTCGACTTCCTTCACCCCGCGGAGCATGCGCCGCGGGATCAGAACACCGGTATCGCCGACCACAGCTTTCATGGAATCGCTCCTAAGATCATTGACCTCGACTGGTGTAGCATTTTAGTGTTCAACGGTGAAAAACACAAACGCGCGCTAGCGCGAACCATAGCCTGGCAGCGCGTGCGGCAGTCAGTGCTGGTGCGTGCAGATTAGAGGGAGTGGGAATGAACAAACGCCGCAAAATTCTCGTCGCGCTTGGCGCGGGCGCGCTCACGGTGCCGTTCGGCGCCATCGCTCAACAGAAGGGCAAAGTCTGGCGCATCGGCGTGCTCCTGGAAAGCGATTCGTACGTCGAGCGCATCAAAATATTCAAGGGGGGAATGCGCGAACTCGGCTACCTCGAAGGCAAGGACTACTCGATCGAGGTACGGTCCTCCCAAGGCGATATAGCCCGTCTTCCCGCATTGGCGGCGGAGTTGATTGCACTGAAAGTTGACCTAATTCTGACTGGGGGCACTCCGCCTGCCGTCGCCGCACGCAAGGTCACTCGCGAGATACCAATCGTGTTCCCGAGCGCCGGCGATCCGGTCGGCAGCGGCCTCGTCGCCACGTTGAGCCGCCCCGGCGGCAATGTCACCGGACTCGCCAACGGCGTAGCCTCGGAACTGATCACCAAACGGTTGGATCTGCTGCGCCAGATGCTGCCCGGCATGCGGCGTGTCGGATTTCTCCACAACCCGGACAACACTGCCAATTCAGCGGGTCTGAAACAGTTTGAAACCGGTTGCGGCAAACTTCACATTACGTCGATACGCGCCCCTGTACGCACTGCACAGGATATCCCGGCCGCGTTCGATGCGTTGAAGCGCGACAAAGCGCAAGGCTTGATTGTGGCCCAGGCCGGCCCGCATTTCGAATGGCGGGACAGCATCGTCGAGCAGGCGGGAAAGCATCGTCTGCCTACGATTTATCCGGGAGGCGCTTTTGCCGAAGCCGGAGGCTTGATCTCATATGCCTCGAACGTTGATGAGCTGTGGCGGCGCGCCGCAACGTATGTGGACAAGATTTTCAAGGGTGCCAAGCCCGGCGATCTGCCCGTCGAGCAGCCGACAAAATTCGAATTCGTGCTCAACATGAAAACTGCAAAAGCACTCGGCATCAAGATTCCCGGCTCAGTTATCGTGCAAGCGACGCAGGTGATCGAGTAATTACGCGCGAGAGCGGACACATGCGTGCCGGCTCGCGTCACCGCGTTTGAGCAGACGACGCGCACTGCTCAACGCGGTGGCGGAAAATAGTCCTTGCCCTTGTGTATCCCTTGAGATACAATCACCCGTGATCGAAATCCGGCAGACCGATGCGTACGACCGCTGGTTTGAGAGCTTGCGGGATCGACAGGCGCGGAATTTATAGGAGATTGCTATGGCAAAGACCAAAACGAAACCGTGGGATCCAGCCGAACATCTGAAAACCGGGAAAGACATCGTTGCTTATCTTGAAGCCGCGCTGGAAGACGACGACCCCGCGCTGGTGGCAGCCGCATTGGGGGATATCGCCCGCGCCAAAGGAATGACCGATATTGCGCGGGAAACGGGCCTTGGACGCGAGAGCCTTTACAAGGCGCTGTCGGCAGAAGGCAATCCAGAATTTTCCACCGTGCTGAAAGTCGTGCGGGCGCTTGGTTTGCGGCTGCATGCGGCGGCCGATGTTCGATAAACTCTCACAAGAGTAGATCGATCAATTCATACCTCAATTAATCTGCGTTCATCGGCGTCTATCGGCGGTTGCATGTCGTTTGTTTTTTTGCCGGAAGCAAGGAGTACACACTTGGAAGCAAAGCTCACCCGCCCCGACGGCTGCAAGCTTTTTTACACCATAGACGATTTCACCGATCCGTGGCGCGAGCCGGAAACGGTGCTCTTCGTGCACGGCCTCGCGGAGAGCACCGAGGCGTGGCGCGCGTGGATGCCGCATTTCGCCGGCCACTACCGCTGCGTGCGCGTCGACGTGCGCGGCTTCGGGCGCTCGTCGCCGATGCCGAAAGAATACGAGTGGACGATGGATGCGCTGCTTGAGGATTTCGCCGCACTCATCGACCACCTCGGTTGCGGACGCGTGCACCTGATCGGCGCCAAAAGCGGCGGCTCGATGGCGCTCATGCTCGCGGCCGAATATCCGCGGCTCGTGCAAACGCTGGTCGGCGTGACGCCGCCGGTGGTCGGCCCGCAGGCGGCAATCGGCTGGTGCAAAGACATCGAAAAAAGCGGCATGCTCGCGTGGGCGCAGCAAACGATGCAGGGCCGGCTCGGCACCAAAGCGTCGCAGTCGGAGATCGACTGGTGGGTGAATACCATGCAGAGCAAGACGGCAGTGTCGACGATGCAAGGGTATCTGCGCTGGGTGCCCGGCATGGACATCCGCGCGGATGTTGCGAAAATCGCATGCCCGACGCTGATCTTCTGCACCACCGGCAGCGGACTGCGCAGCGTGGACAGCTACAAAGAATGGACGTCGACGATCCGCAACTCACGTTTGATCGTGCTTGAAAGCGACGCCTGGCACGCAGCCGGCGCACTGCCCGACGTGTGCGCCAAAGCCGCGCGTGAATTCATCGATCAGCAACGGCTGATTGATGAATCCAAGGATGAAGGATGAAGGCGGAAGGATGAAGAAAAACCCAGACTGCGAACGCAATTGGTGTGGATTCATCCTTCATCCCTCATCCTTCATCCTTTGCTGTACCACCGCGGTCACCTTCCTGCCCGCAACCACGTTTGCCGCTGAATATCCATCGCGGCCCGTGCGCATCGTCGTCGGCTATCCGCCGGGCGGCCCCACCGATATGATCGCGCGCACGGTCGCGCAAAAACTTTCCATCGCTTTCGGCCAGCAGGTGATCGTCGACAACCGGCCCGGTGCGAGCGGCATGATAGGCGCCGAACTCGTCGCTAAAGCGCCATCAGACGGCTACACGCTGTTGGCGGTGCCGATCACTTACGCCGTCACGCCGAGCGTGTATCCGAAAATGCCGTACGATGCGGAAAAGGATTTGGCGCCGGTCGCGCTCGTTGCGGCGGCGCCTTTCATACTCGTCGTGCATCCGACGCTGCCGGTGAAAACGGTCAAAGACCTGATCGCGCTCGCGAAGAGCCGTCCCGGACAAATCAATTATGCTTCGGCCAGCACCGGCGGCATGCCCCATCTCGCGGGCGAACTCTTCAACAGCATGGCCGGCGTCAAACTCACGCACATTCCGTACAAAGGCGCCGCCCCCGCCACCATCGATCTGCTGGCAGGCCAGGTGTCGCTGATGTTCAACAACATGCTGTCGGCGATGCCGCACGTGAAATCCGGCAAACTGCGCGCGGTCGCGGTCACCAGTGCCAAGCGTTCGACCGCGGTTCCCGACCTGCCGACCGTCGCCGAAACAATCAAGGGATTTGAAGCGAGCGGCTGGTACGGCGCGTTCGCGCCGGCGGCAACACCGCGCGACATCATTGCCAGGCTCAATGCCGAAATCAATCGCGCGATGCGCCTGCCGGATGTCGCGCAGCGGCTGGCCGGCGACGGCGTCGAAGCAGTCAGCAGGACGCCCGCGGAATTCGGTGCGTATTTACATAGCGAAATCGTCAAATGGGGCAAGGTCGTGAAAATCTCCGGAGCGACGGTGGACTGATGAAGACAAGGATGAAGGATGAAGGCGGAAGGATGAAGAAAAATCAAGGCAGCGAATGCGGTTGGAGGTGTTTCATCCCTCATCCTTCATCCTTCATCCTTTGTGTTTTCCTCTCGATCACATTACCGCTCATAACGCCCGCTGCTTCCGCCCAGAACTACCCGACAAAACCAGTCCGCGTGATCGTCGCCTACCCGGCTGGCGGCCCGGTCGACATCACGGCGCGCGCGCTCGCCTCCAAGCTCACCGCGGCGCTAGGCCAGCCTATCGTCGTCGACAACCGCAGCGGCGCCGGCGGCATCGTCGGCTCCGACCTCGTCGCCAAAGCAGCACCCGACGGCTACACGCTGCTGATGTGCACCACCTCAAGGCCGGGCGGCTGCGTGCCATCGCCGTGACGAATTCCAAACGCTCCGCGCTGCTGCCCGACCTGCCGACCGTGAGCGAAGCGGGCCTGCCCGGCTTCGAATCCGACGGCTGGCACGGTCTCTTCGCACCGGCGGGCACGCCCAAGGCGATTATCGAGCGGCTGTATCGCGAGTTCGCCGCGGCGCTACGCACGCCCGATACGACTGCCTATCTCCTCAATGCCGGCGCCGAGCCGGTCGGCATGCCGCCCGCTCAATTCGCAATCAAGCTGCGGGACGAAATCGCACGCTGGGCGAAAGTGGTCAAAGCGACCCACGTGAAAGTCGATTAGCTCACCGCGCAGCGCCTTCCGGCAGAGTACGTCGACTCGCGTTAAAATAACCTCCCCGCTCGTTTCGATCAGACCCAAAAAGGACCGTCCACGATGCAAAGCCTGATGAAAGAATCCCCGCTCGGCGTGTATATCGAGCACTGCAAAAAAGGCGAACTCGCCTACCAAGTGTGCACCGACGACAACACGCCGGTGTTTTTCCCGCGCGCGGTTGCGCCGAAAACCGGCAGCACCCATCTCGAATGGCGCGTCTCCAAGGGGCTCGGCACCGTGTATTCGACCACCGTGGTCCACGGCGGCAAGGACGTGCCGCCGCATAACGTGGCGCTGATCGATATCGACGAAGGGTATCGCATGATGAGCCGGGTCGAAGGCATCGACCCGATGCAGGTCAAGATCGGCATGCGCGTCAAAGTCAAAATCAACCCGGGCGACGAGAAGCAACTCCCCTATCCCGTGTTCGTTTCCCTCACTCCTGACCTCTCTCCCGGAGGGAGAGAGGAAGCTCGAGCCTCCCTTCTCCCCTCGGGAGAAGGGTCGGGGATGAGGGACGGGAAGGGCGCAAAATGAGCAGCCTTAAACGCGGTAGTGTTGCAGTTGTCGGCGCGGCCGAATCCGACCTCGGTCTCGTTGCCCCGCTCACGAGTCCGGTCGATCTGATGGCGCAGGCCACCATGCGCGCACTCGACGATTGCGGCTTGAAGCTTTCCGATGTCGACGGCCTCTTTGTGGCGGCGACGCAAGTGCGCATGGGGCCGCTGACGCTCGCTGAATATCTGCGCATCAAGCCGAAATATTTCGACGGCACGACCATCGGCGGTTCGTCATTTATGTCGCACGTCACGCATGCACAGGCGGCAATCGAAGCCGGGCTGTGCGAAGTCGCGGTCATCGCTTACGGCAGCACGCAGCGTTCGGTGAGCCGCGCCGCAGCGAGTCCGCGCGAATACAATCATTACGAAACGCCGTACAAACCCATCCTGCCGATCAGCGCTTACGCGCTGGCGGCGGCGCGCCATATGCATCAATACGGCACGACGCGCGAACATCTGGCGGAAGTCGCAGTCTCGGCGCGTCAGTGGGCGTTGTTGAACCCCATCGCGTGGGAAAAGGAACCTCTAACCATAGAGCAGGTCCTGAAAGCGCGCATGGTGAGCTACCCGTTCACGGTGCGCGACTGCTGCCTCGTCGTCGACGGCGGCGGCGCCATCGTCATTACGTCGGCCGCGCGCGCCAAAACACTCAAGAAAAAACCCGTCTACGTGCTCGGCACGGGTGATGCGCTGAGCCACGGCACGATCTCCAACATGCCCGACCTCACCGCCACCGCAGCCGCGGATTCCGGCGCGCAGGCGTACAAGATGGCGGGCATCAAACCGTCCGACGTCAAAATGCTGTCGCTCTACGACGCGTTCACCATCACGCCGATCCTGTTCCTCGAAGACCTGGGCTTCTGTCCCAAAGGCGAAGGCGGGCGCTTCGTCGCCGGCGGCACCACCGCGCCCGGCGGCAAACTCCCGGTCAACACCAGCGGCGGCGGGCTTTCGTATTGTCACCCCGGCATGTACGGTTTGCTGGTAATGATAGAAGCGATACGCCAGGTGCGCGGCGAATGCGGCAAACGCCAGGTCAAGGACTGCGACGTGGCCCTCGCGCATGGCAACGGCGGCGTTTTGTCCAGCCAGTGCACGGTGCTGTTCGGCGGCCCATCGACGGTCTAATAACTGCAACACACAGCACAACGGGCGCGCCGGTAACCGTCAGATGCATCCGACCGCCTTCAGCGGCTGCTGAACACAACGTTAGAGGTCATCAAAACCGCACATTTACCGCCATATAATCGTATGGCTATTTGTCCAGATTTGTGCTAGTCTTTCCTTATGCTCAAGGCACGGTTTGAGTGGGATCCGAAGAAGGATCGGGCAAATCAGGAAAAGCACGGAGTATCGTTCGTGGAAGCACAGTTCGCCTTCGCAGACCCTTGTCGTGTCATCGCAGAAGACCATGCACACAGTTCAACTGAGGAGCGGCACTATTGCATTGGCCGTTTTGGCGAAGGCATCCTCACTGTGCGTTTTACCTATCGTGACGATGTGATTCGTATATTCGGTGCAGGCTATTGGCGGAAAGGCAAACAAATTTATGAGCGCGAAAATCAAGTACACAGACGAACCCCTGGGAAACCCCAAGGTCGTCGCTGACTTCCTGCCCCGGCCGGAGGATCTTGTGTTTCAGGACGAGGGGGTCAAAATCACCATCGCCCTGAGCAAACGTAGTGTCGAATTCTTCAAGACCGAGGCGCAAAGACACAACACGCAATATCAGCGGATGATTCGGCGGTTGCTCGACGCCTATGCCGAGCATCATGCGCGACCTCTAACCGCCGGTTCAAAGCGGACGCAAAAGCGCGCCGCTTAACCGGAACGTTGAGGCTGTGCAAAAAGCCTCCTTCTGAAATGCTCGGCGAACGCTCACAAAACTCGAGCTCATAAAACGCGCTACGGTCCACGCAAAGCTTTTCAGAGGGGCAAACGCATAACCAAAATAGATTGAAAATGGCGAAAGAAAAGACGTCCGGGCTTTTTGTACAGCCTCGTTATGCAACAAATACGGGCAGGCGTAGAATCGCGATCGTTGACCCATACTGTTCCTTACGTTGAAAGTGAGGTGTTCGCTGTGATTCCCGGGGCATTGGCTGGCGTTCTACTATGTGCCTCTCATCTACTTCTTGTTCGGCCCACAATCCAACCAATCAGTCGCGCCGGACGCTTAGTAGCGTCGCGCGCTTCACACCTTAGAATTTGGACGCGCGATAAAACTGTGCGCCGTTCAATGCGAACGTCAAGCCGCCTGCAATACCCCGTCCACCAGGTGCAGGATGCGGCTTGCGCGCGCGGCAACCGCCCCGTCGTGCGTGACGATGACCAGACTGGTGTTAAACGCGCGGTTGAGTTCCAGCATGAGTTCGAATACTTCGCCGGCGGTCTGCCGATCCAGATTGCCGGTCGGTTCGTCGGCGAGAACGCAGGTGGGATTGGTGATTAGCGCCCGCGCAATCGCCACGCGCTGGCGCTCGCCGCCGGATAATTCGGACGGCGCGTGTTCCAGCCGGTGGCCGAGCCCGACTTTGCGCAACATCTCCACCGCCAGCGCGTTCGCCGCGACCGGCGGCATGCGTCGTATCAGCAACGGCATCGCGACATTTTCGATCGCTGAAAATTCAGGCAACAGATGGTGAAACTGATACACGAAACCGAGTTGCCGGTTGCGCAGTTCGCCGCGTTCGGCTTCATCCAGCGCCTGGATATTGCGCCCGCCGATGATGACTTCGCCGCTGGTCGCGGCATCAAGGCCGCCGAGCAGATGCAGCAAGGTGCTCTTGCCCGAACCGGAAGAGCCGACGATTGCAATATGCTCGCCGCGGGCGACAGTGAGATCGACGCCGAGCAATACCGGCACCTCGACCCTGCCTTGCAAAAACACCTTGCGCAGGGCGCGGCAGGCGAGCGCCGAGTCACTCATAGCGCAGCGCCTCGGCGGGATTGATCCTGGCCGCGCGGTAACTTGGATAAATCGTCGCCAGCGAACTCGCGATAAACGAGAA
>JAYVME010000395.1:0-3547 GCA_043759115.1 Betaproteobacteria bacterium
GGCGACGAACTGCCGCCGGGCGTGCAGAAGATGGTCAAGGTCTATATCGCGGTCAAGCGCCGCCTGCAGCCCGGCGACAAGATGGCGGGTCGTCACGGCAACAAGGGCGTGATCTCGAAAATCACGCCGGTCGAAGACATGCCGCACATGGCGGATGGCACGACGCTGGATATCGTGTTGAACCCGCTCGGCGTGCCCTCGCGCATGAACGTCGGCCAGATCCTTGAGACGCATCTGGGCTGGGCCGCCAAGGGGCTCGGCTTGCGGATCGGCGAGATGATAAAGGCGCAGGCGAAGTTGATTGAGCTGCGTAAATTCATCACGAAAATTTACAACTCGAGCGGCAAGCACGAAGACATCGACTCGCTGACCGACAACGAGGTGATGGAACTGGCGAAGAACCTGCGCAACGGCGTGCCGTTTGCAACCCCTGTGTTCGACGGCGCAACCGAGGCGGAGATCAAGGAGATGCTCGATCTCGCCGGTCTGCCGCGTTCCGGCCAGATCACGCTCTACGATGGACGCACGGGCGAGGCGTTCGACCGGCAGGTTACCGTCGGGTATATGCAGATGCTGAAACTGCACCACCTCGTCGACGACAAGATGCACGCGCGTTCGACCGGGCCGTACAGCCTGGTTACCCAACAGCCGTTGGGCGGCAAAGCGCAGTTCGGCGGTCAGCGCTTCGGCGAGATGGAAGTATGGGCGCTCGAAGCGTATGGCGCGTCCTACACGCTGCAGGAGATGCTCACCGTCAAGTCGGACGACACCGAAGGCCGCCGCAAGGTTTACGAGTCGATCGTCAAGGGCGAGCACAAGATCGAGGCCGGCATGCCGGAGTCGTTCAACGTGCTGGTCAAGGAGATACGTTCGCTCGCGATCGATATCGACCTCGACCACGAACGCTATTGATTGTGTAGTCGCGTAGCAATGCGTACAGCGGATTACTGGATTTTGTGCATCACGCCTATTTGGAGTGAAAAATGAAAGCACTACTGGATTTGTTCAAGCAGGTAACGCCGGAAGAAGAATTTGATGCGATCAAGATCGGGCTTGCATCGCCCGACAAGATCCGGTCGTGGTCGTATGGCGAGGTAAAAAAGCCGGAGACCATCAACTATCGCACTTTCAAGCCGGAGCGCGACGGGCTCTTCTGCGCCAAGATTTTCGGCCCGGTCAAGGACTACGAGTGCCTGTGCGGCAAGTACAAGCGCCTGAAACACCGCGGCGTGATCTGCGAAAAATGCGGCGTCGAAGTGACGCTCTCGAAGGTGCGCCGCGAGCGCATGGGCCATATCGAGTTGGCGTCGGTTGTCGCGCACATCTGGTTCCTGAAATCGCTGCCGTCGCGCCTGGGCATGGTGCTCGACATGACGCTGCGCGATATCGAACGCGTGTTGTATTTTGAAGCTTACGTCGTGACCGAGCCGGGCATGACGCCGCTGCAGCGCTGCCAGTTGCTGTCGGAAGACGATTACCTCGCCAAGGTCGAAGAGTTCGGCGACGACTTCACCGCGATCATGGGCGCCGAGGGCGTGCGCGAACTCCTGCGCGCGATCGATTTGAAGCCCTCGATCGAAACGCTGCGCACCGAGCTGGCGGCGACCACGTCCGACACCAAGATCAAGAAAATCGCCAAGCGCCTTAAGGTGCTCGAAGCGTTCCATAAGTCCGGCATCAAGCCGGAATGGATGATCATGGAAGTTCTGCCGGTGCTGCCGCCTGAACTGCGGCCGCTGGTGCCGCTCGACGGCGGCCGCTTTGCGACCTCCGACCTGAACGATCTGTATCGCCGTGTAATCAACCGCAACAATCGTCTGAAGCGCCTGCTCGAATTGAAAGCGCCTGAAATCATCGTGCGCAACGAGAAGCGCATGCTGCAGGAAGCGGTTGATTCGCTGCTCGACAATGGCCGTCGCGGCAAGGCGATGACCGGTGCGAACAAGCGTCCGTTGAAGTCGCTCGCCGACATGATCAAGGGCAAAGGCGGCCGTTTCCGTCAGAATCTCCTGGGTAAACGCGTCGACTACTCGGGCCGTTCGGTCATCGTGGTCGGACCGCAGTTGAAGCTGCACCAGTGCGGGCTGCCGAAGAAAATGGCGCTCGAACTCTTCAAGCCGTATATTTTCCACAAGCTGGAAGTGCTGGGGCTCGCGACGACCATCAAGGCCGCCAAGCGTCTCGTCGAGCAGGAAGTGCCCGAGGTGTGGGATATCCTCGAGGAAGTCATCCGTGAACACCCGGTGATGCTCAATCGCGCGCCGACGCTGCATCGTCTGGGCATCCAGGCGTTTGAACCGGTGCTGATTGAAGGCAAGGCGATCCAGTTGCATCCGCTCGTATGCGCGGCGTTCAACGCCGACTTCGACGGCGACCAGATGGCGGTGCACGTGCCGTTGTCGCTCGAGGCGCAGCTCGAAGCGCGCACGCTGATGCTGTCGTCAAACAACATCCTGTCGCCCGCCAACGGCGAGCCGATCATCGTGCCGTCGCAAGATATCGTGCTGGGCCTTTACTACATCTCGCGCGAAAAAATGGGCGCGCGCGGCGAGGGCATGAAATTCGCCAACGTCGGCGAAGTGTCGCGCGCGTACGAGACGCGTCAGGTCGAAGTGAATGCCAAGATCCTGGTGCGTATCAAGGAGTTCGAATTTGACGAGGCGGGCGAAAAGCGCGAGAAAGTGACGCGCTACCAGACGACCGTCGGCCGCGCGCTGCTGTCGGAAATCTTGCCGGCCGGCCTGCCGTTTGAGCTCATCAACAAGTCGCTCAAGAAGAAAGAGATCTCGAAGCTCATCAATCACGCATTCCGCCGCTGCGGATTGCGCGAGACGGTTATTTTCGCCGACAAGCTGATGTACAGCGGTTTCACGATGGCGACGCGCGCGGGTATCTCGATCGCGGTGGACGACATGCTGGTGCCGCAACAAAAAGACCAGATCATTTCCGCCGCCGAGAAGGAGGTGCAGGAAATCGAGTCGCAGTACACCTCCGGACTGGTGACGCAGGGCGAACGCTATAACAAGGTGGTCGATATCTGGGGGCGTGCCGGCGATGTCGTGGCCAAGGCCATGATGGACCAGCTCGGTACCGAGGATGTCGCGGCGTGGGATTACAAGAAACAGGATTACCTGCCGCTCAAGGACAAGAAGGGTAACCCGGTTACCCAGGAGTCTTTCAACTCGATCTATATGATGGCCGATTCGGGCGCGCGGGGTTCCGCCGCCCAGATTCGCCAGCTCGCGGGCATGCGCGGCCTGATGGCGAAGCCCGACGGGTCGATTATCGAGACGCCGATCACGGCGAATTTCCGCGAGGGGCTGAACGTGCTGCAGTACTTCATCTCCACGCACGGCGCGCGCAAAGGTCTCGCTGACACCGCGTTGAAGACCGCGAACTCGGGCTACCTCACGCGCCGCCTGGTAGACGTGACGCAGGATCTGGTGGTAACCGAGGAGGATTGCGGTACGTCGCAGGGTGTGGCGATGAAGGCGTTGATCGAGGGCGGCGAAGTCGTTGAGTCGCTGCGCGAGCGCATTCTGGGCCG
>JAYVME010000396.1:0-3539 GCA_043759115.1 Betaproteobacteria bacterium
AGCCCGGCAGTTTCGGCGGACGCTGCGAGAACCGTCGCTCGAAAATGACTTCAGCCAGACGGTTTTTCAACATTTCGAGCGAGCCGCCGGCGATCATCCAGCCGCGCGAGCGCCGGAAACAGTATTCGACCAGCGTCTCGCGGGTATAGCCAAGACCGCCCATGCACTGCATGGCTTCATTCGTAATGTCGAAGCCCGCTTTGTTGCAGAAAAGCTTCGCGATCGTGGTTTCATCCGCCGCGGGGAAGCCGCGGTCGGCATTGGTCGCCGCCCGGTACAGCAGCAGTTGCGCGGCATCGAGTTGTATTTTCATCTCGGCAAATTTCCACTGCAAGCCCTGAAACTCGCACAGCGGGCGGCCGAATTGCTTGCGTGTCATCACGTACTCGCGGGCGAGGTTATAGCAATAGCGGCCATATGCGAGCGACCTCGCAGCGTTGCCGATACGTTCGGCGTTAAAACCGCTGATCTGCTTCTTGAAACCGCCTGCCGGCAGCAACACATCTTCCGGCGGCACATACACGTTGTCGAAATAGAGCGGCGCCCACTCGTTATCCGACATGAATTTCAACGGCTTCGCCACCGTGAAGCCCTTGGCGCCGCGCCGTATCATCACCGAGCCGATGCCGCCGACGCCTGGACCGTAACGCACATAGACCAGGTACTGGTCGGCGTGCGGATTGGGAAATACCTTGGTGCCGGAGACGCGAAATCCTGTCCCGTCGGGAACTGCCGTCGTCGTGAGATCGGTCGTGGCGGAACCCGCATCAGGCTCGGTCATGGCCACTGCGATGACCTCCTCGCCTCGTAGCAGCGGTTTCAGGAAGCGCTCCTTCTGGTCTGCACTCGCAAACTGCGCGAGCACGCGAATGGCGCCAAAGTTGCCTTCCTGAATCACATCCGCGCTGCGCGGGCAGTAGACTGCGATTTGCTCGATTGCAACCACCGCATCCATCAATGTGCCGCCGGCGCCACCGTCTTCTTCCGGCAGCAGAATGCCGAGCAATCCGGCGGCCGCCATTTTGCGCGCGACGTCGTGTGGAAAATCAGCCGAGTGCGCGCGCGCCAGCGCGCCAGCAGCGAGTTCCTTGCGCGCAAATGCCGCGACTGAATCGCGAAACATCGCCTGTTCTTCGGAAAGCGCGAAATCCATGCGTGCCCTTGAGTGGAAGTGGATTGTGAGTGCGGCAGGTATCTGAGTAGAATGCGAGACTTTATCCGATATCGGAAAAAACTTCATGCGTCCCGGCGTGTCACGCGCGGATTTTCAGCAGTTGATTGTGTATTGCGTGGCTAGCGCATGGTTGGTAGCACCTGCTGACGCTGCGTATCCCGACAAAGCAATCCGCATCATCGTGCCGTTCGTGCGCGGCGGCAAACTGCGCGCGCTGGGTATTTCGACCTTGCGCCGCACGCCGCTTTTACCCGACATGCCCACCATCAACGAAGCCGGCGTGCTGGGATACGAGGTCCTGACGTGGTCGGGTATATGCGCGCCGGCGCGCACGCCGCACGCCGTCGTCACCCGCCTGAACCAAGCACTAGTAAAAGGCGTTACCAGCGCGGAGACGCGGGAGAGATTTTTTGCGCTCGGCGCAGATGTCGTTGCCAATTCACCGGACGAATTCAAAATATTTATCGCCAGCGAACTCGCGAAATGGTCGCGCGTCATCAAGGAGTCCGGCGCGGCGGCGCATTGAGCGGCGCGCACCTTTTCTCTGCCGCAAACAAAATCACTCCGTCACGACCGCCAGCGCATCGCCGGCAACCACGCCTTCACCCACCGCGCGCACGAAGAGCGGATTAATGTCGAGTTCCAATAAGCTGTCGCGCAGCATCCACGCCATGTGCGAAATCGAACTGACCGTCTCCGCCAGCGCTTCGATATCGCGCGATTGTGCCCCGCGCACCCCGGACAAAATCGCGGCGCCGCGCAATTCGGCGATCATCGCGCGGGCGGTCACGGTATCGAACGGCGCAACGCGGTAAGCGCGTTCGCGCGCTTCGCCCTCCTCGCCCGCTTCGCGAAAACCGCCGCCGTAAACCACGGCAAAGCGTATGCCTTTGGCGGCGCAATCGATAACGGCGTCGATCGCCGCGGCCGCCGGCAACGCGATGACCGCCAGATCGCACACACCGTCGATTGCCCGCATCGAGGAATAGCAGCGCACTCCTCCGATGTTTTCATATTTCGGATTCACCGGATAGACCGCGCCCGTGTAGCCAAGTTCGAGCAGGGCTTTAAGCGGTTGGCCGCCCCCACGCGACAAGTCGCTGCTTGCGCTGCAATGTTGTCGGCTCCCCCGCCTGCGGCTCGCGCGTGCGCCGTCCGAGGTCGCCGCCGGAACAAAACGCGTCACCGGCGCCGGTCACCACGATCACCCGCACGTCGCCGTCGTCCTGGGCATCGAGCAGGCACTGCCGCCATTGCGTCAGCATGCCATCCGTAAAAGCATTTTTCTTTTCCGGACGATTCAGCAAGAGAGTCGCGATATTGTCTTTGACACTGTAATCGAGGTCGCTCATTGCGACTCCTTTGTGAAAATGTGCGAAATTCGCCGTCCCTGGCCGGCGCGATTCACGCCGTCGGCTGGGTGCGGGAGAACGACTCGCGCACGGCCAATCGAGTGGCAAGCGCCTTGAGTTGCGGATTGGACTTGCGCCAGTCCATCGCCGGCAATACCTGATCCAGGTAACCGAGCGCGAACCCCGCCGCGATATCCGCGAGCGTGAAACTCGTCCCGAAACAAAATTCGCGCCCGCCCAGATCCTTTTCCATCGCCGCAAGTCCGCGCTCGATCTTGCCGCGCTGCTTGCCATACCACACTGCGGGCTCGCGCTGCGATTCCGGATTGCGCAGATCATGCGAGATGAGTACGGTCGCGTCGGCGATGCCGTCGCCGAGCGCTTCCCAGCGCTTGATCTCAATTCGATCGTTAAATGCCGCCGGAATCAGCCGCGGTTCGGCAACCAGACCTTCCAGATACTCAACGATGACCACCGAGTCGTAAACTGTGCTGCCGTCGTCGCGGACCAGCACCGGTATCTTGCCCAGGGGATTAAATTGCGCGACGCGCGAATCGGGACTTGACGGCCGATCGATGATGTATTCGTAAGCGACGCACTTTTCCGCGAGCACGATGCGCACCTTGCGCACATAGGGACTACCGGGTGAGCCTAACAATTTCATGGGTTTCCTTGATTCGGCGGATGCTGGTCGCAGTATTTTCTCATGCGTCCTCCGGTGGCAACCAGTAGCTTGGCGATAGTCGCCCCATTTATTGGACAACAGGGGTCTTGATCTTGCTTCATAAGTATGATTAAGTAAGGGCCTCTTTTATGGAGGTTCCGATGTCCAGTATTGAGCGCTTAACAGTGACAATGCCTGCCGACTTGGCGGCCATCGTCAAAGCGGCCGTTGCAGGAGGCGATTACGCATCCACCAGCGAAGTCGTGCGCGAAGCGTTGCGCGACTGGAAGACCAAACGCGCCATCCAGCTACAGGAACTAACCGCGCTCAAAAGTGACATCGACAAGGG
>JAYVME010000397.1:0-3533 GCA_043759115.1 Betaproteobacteria bacterium
AAGAGCGTGCCCGCGCGTCCACGCAAGTCAAGACGAACGCGCCCAAGGCAAAAGCGCGACACGTCAAGAAAGCGAAGAAAGTAACCCGGCACGATACGAAGAAAACGCACCGGAATTCCTAGTATCTCCGCCGGCGGCGACAAGGGCAGGGTGGTTACCCTGCCCTTTTTTTGTGCCCGGCTCGTCCCGGCGCGCGCCGCGCTGCTTGAGCTTTCCCGGATTTCCGCTACCATGTTGCGCTCACGCTTTTCACAGTCACCCCCAAACGAACGGAGAACAGCAATGCCACACGCAATTCGCATTTACGAAAACGGCGGCCCCGAAGTCATGCGCTGGGAAGAAGTTGCGGTCGGTCAACCCGGCGCGGGCGAGGTGCGGGTGCGCAACACCGCCGTCGGGTTGAATTTCATCGATACTTATCACCGCACCGGCCTGTATCCGATGCAGCTGCCGCTGACGCTGGGCATGGAAGGCGCGGGCGTGATCGAAGCCGTCGGTCCGAAAGTCAAAGGCTTCAAAGTCGGCGATCGCGTCGCGTACGCGAACCCGATCGGCTCTTACGCCGAAGTTTGTCTGCGCCCGGTCGCGCGGCTGGTGAAAATTCCGGCCGGCGTCGACGACAGGATCGCCGCCGCGATCATGTTGAAAGGCATGACCGCGTGGTACCTCTGCAAGCGGACTTATAAAGTCAGCAAGGGCGACACGATTCTGGTGCACGCGGCGGCGGGGGGGGTCGGCCAGATCCTGTGCCAGTGGTCGAAGTATCTCGGCGCAACGGTGATCGGTACCGTCGGCAGCGATGCAAAAGCGGCGCTGGCGAAGAAGGCGGGCTGCAAGCACGTGATCGTCACGTCGAAAGAAGATTTCGTCGCGCGCGTCAAGGCAATCACCAAGGGCAAGGGCGTGCCGGTCGTCTACGACGGTGTCGGCAAAGACACGTTCATGGGCTCGCTCGATTGCCTGGCGCCGCTCGGCTACATGGTGAGCTTCGGCAACGCGTCGGGCGCGGTCACGCAATTCAACCCCGGCGTGCTGGCGGCGAAGGGCTCGCTCTTTCTGACGCGTCCGACGCTGTTCAGCTACACCGCGAAGCGCGAAGACCTGGTGAAAGCCGCGCAGGACCTGTTCGCGGTAGTGAAGAAGAAAGTCGTGAAGATCTCGATCAATCAAACGTATCCGCTCAAAGACGCGGCACAGGCGCATCGCGATCTCGAGGCGCGCAAGACCACCGGCTCGACGGTGTTGCTGCCTTAGAGTCCGTAACTGCTTGAAGCACGTGTGCGATGCAGCCAGAAATGGTGCGTAAGTGCATGCTTGCGGACCAAGCGAGGGCGGTGCGTGCCGGTTTGATTCTTGCGTAACATTGTTGGGTGTAAACAACAGGGGAAGGCCGTGAGATTGCTTCATTCGGTATTGATAGTGACCGTTGCGATTTTGGGTGCGGGTGGCGGGGGCGCGTTTGCGCAGGCGGATTTTCCGACGAAGTCGATACGCCTCGTGGTCGGCTTCACCGCCGGCGGAATCTCCGACGTGCTGGCGCGCTCGCTCGGCGCGCGCGTGTCGGCGCAGGTCGGCCAGCAGGTCGTGGTCGACAACCGCGCCGGCGCCGGCACCACGATCGCCGCCGAACTGGTCGCCAAAGCGCCGCCCGACGGCTACACGCTCTTTATGCAGGACATGACGACGCAGGCGATCAACGCCAGTCTCTACAAAAAACTTCCGTACGACACGGTCAAGGACTTCACGCCGATTACGCTGGTCGCCTCGAGCCCGCTGATGCTGGTGGTGCACCCGTCGCTGCCGGTGAAATCGGTGCAAGAACTGATCGCGCTGGGCAAAGCGAAGCCGGGGCAGATCCCGTTTGCGTCGTCCGGCAACGGTACGATACTGCACCTCGCCGCGGAAACGTTCAAAACCATGGCGGGCATCGACATGATCCATATACCCTATAAGGGCAGCTCGCAGGCGGTGCAGGCGCTGCTGGCGGGCGAAGTCGCGGTGACTTTTTCAACCATGCCGCCCGCGCTCACGAACGTCAAAGCCGGCCGCTTGCGCGCGCTGGGCGTGACCACACCCAAACGCAATGCGGCGGCACCCGACGTGCCGACGATAGCGGAAAGCGGGCTCAAGGGATTCGACGTCGTACTCTACAGCGGCGTGCTGGGACCGGCGGGCATGTCCGCCGCCGCCGTCAACAAGCTCAATGCCGAATTTATCAAGGCGGTGAATGCGCCCGACGTGAAGACGGTGTACGCAAGCCTCGGCGTCGATGCGATTACCGATACGCCCGCCGAATTCGCGGCACATATCGCGGCCGACATCGAAAAGCTGGGCAAGGCGGTCAGGGCGTCCGGCGCGCGCGTCGATTGAAGTTCACGTAGGAGAACGCCTGCAATGTCATCGCTCACGCTGCCGCGCCATGCGCGCTACGATTATTCGCCGATTACCCAGCGCAAAGACTACAGCTGGCCGGGCGGCAAGCGCCTCGCGTTCTGCATAACAACCAACCTCGAGTGCTTTGCGTTCGGCAAGGGGCGCGGTCACGACAACGCCAAGCACGGCGAGCCGCAGACGCAGCGCAACTACTCGTGGCGCGATTACGGCAACCGCGTCGGCATCTGGCGGTTTTTCGATATGTTCGACGAACTGAAGCTGCCCGCCGCGCACAACACCAACAGCCTGCTTTATGACTACGCGCCGCAGATTTTCGACGCGATCCGCCGCCGCCAGGATGAGATCGTCGCGCACGGCCGCACCAACGCCGAAAATCTGCACGACTTCAAGTGGGAGGAGGACGAGGCGCGCGTGATCAAGGACGTCACCGATACTTTCACCCGCTTTGAAGGCGCGGCACCCAAGGGTTGGATGGGCGCCGGCACTTATGAAAACCCGACCACGCCCGACCTGCTGAAGGAAGCCGGTTACCAGTATCTGATGGACTGGCCGTGCGACGACCAGCCGATCTGGATGCGCACGCGTGCGGGCCCGCTACTGTGCGTGCCGTATCCGGCGGAGATCAACGATTCGCCGGCAGTGATACACCGCCAGCACAGCGCGCGCGAGTTCTGCGACATGATCGTCGATCAGTTCGACGAAATGATCGAGCAGTGCGCAGAAGAACCGCTGGTCTGCAACATCTCGATTCATCCCTATGTGTTCGGCCAGCCGTTCCGGCTGCATCCGTTGCGCGCGGCGTTGAAGCATTGCGTCGAGCACAAGCTCAAGGACCGCGTATGGTGGTGCAAGCCCGCCGACATTTCCGATTACTGCCACACGCTGCCGCCGGGGATCATTCCGGGCAGTTGAACCGGCGGCACGCCCGTATAATTGCATTTGCGCATCTGTTCTTTTCGCGGCACCTTCCGGGGAGATTTAAACCATGAGTTTATCGTTGCTGTTTCGCGTCGCGGCGTTGTCGCTGCTCGTGACGGGGTCGGGGTTCGCGCAGGATTATCCGAACAAGGCGGTGCGCGTCATCGTGCCGTGGGCGGCGGGCGGCTCGACCGATTCGATCGGCCGCATCCTCGCCGCCA
>JAYVME010000398.1:0-8174 GCA_043759115.1 Betaproteobacteria bacterium
CTGGTTGAAAGCCGGCTGCAGTATTCGGTGTCCGATTACCGCATGTACGAGCTGCAGGCCAAATGTTATGCCGCGCTCGGCCAACGCCTGCAACAACACCGGGCCTCGGCGGAGGCGTATTACCGCATGGGCAATGCGCGCGCGGCAATCGAGCAACTGGTGCTGGCGCAGAAAAGCGGTGACGGCGATTTTTACCAACAGTCGAGCGTAGACGCGCGTCTGCGCGAACTACGCAGGCTCGAAGAAGAAACGAAGCGCGAAAACAAGAGGTAGCAATGCCTTGCGTTCGGCGCGGTCCTGCCGGCAGCCGGTTCCGCTATCCGGGCAAACCCGGTTGGAGCAGCGTGTACGCGAGGCCGAACGTCCCGCAAGCTGCGATGAGCGGGATTATGCCCATCTTGTAGTGAAACAGCGCGACGAAGGCGGCGACGCCTATGGCCGCCGAAAACCATTCGAAGCGGCCGGCGAAACCCGCGGGCCACAGGACATGATAAGCGAAAAACACGGCGAGATTCAGGATCACGCCGACCACTGCCGCCGTGATGCCGGTGAGCGGTGCGGTGAACTTGAGGTTGCCATGCGTGGTTTCGATCAGCGGCGCGCCGAGGAAGATAAAAATAAAACTCGGCAGGAAGGTGAAGTACGTCACGACGACGGCCGCCGCCGCGCCGGCCATGAAGAGACTGTCGGGGCCGAACAATTGCTTGGTCCAGCCGCCGACGAAGCCGACGAAAGTCACCACCATGATGAGCGGCCCCGGGGTGGTTTCGCCGAGTGCCAAGCCGTCTATCATTTGGGTTGCCGTCAGCCATTGGAACTCCTCGACGCCGCCCTGATAGACGTAAGGCAGGACGGCGTACGCGCCGCCAAAAGTGAGCAGCGCGGCCTTGGTGAAGAACCAGCTCATTTGCGTGAGCGTCGCATCCCACCCGTAGAGCGCGCACAGCAGCGCCATCGCGCCGCCCCATAGTGCCGCACCGGCCACGCACACGCGCGCGAAACGCGCCCAGGTGAACAACGCGTGAGGCGGCGTCGGTGTATGGTCATCGATGATCGCGGCGCCGTAGCTCTTGTCGGTCGTGCCGTGGCCGCCGCCGGTCGCGAATTTGCCCGGCGCGTAGCGTCCGCCGAGGTGGCCGACAATGCCCGCTGCGAGTACGATGTACGGAAAGGGGAGCCTGAGCGCAAAAATTGCAATGAAGGCGGCGGCGGCAATCGACCATAGGACCGCATTTTTCAATGCGCGCGAACCAATGCGATAGGCGGCGAATACCACGATGGCGGTGACCGCCGGCTTGATGCCATAGAGGATGCCGGCGATCGCTGGCAGATTGCCGTACGCCATGTATATCCACGACAGCGCGACCAGAATGACCAGCGACGGCAGCACGAACAGCGCGCCCGCGACAATGCCGCCGCGCGTTTTGTGCATCATCCAGCCTATGTAGGTCGCGAGTTGGGTCGCTTCGGGTCCCGGCAGCACCATGCAATAGTTGAGGGCATGCAGGAAGCGTTGCTCCGAAATCCAGCGTTTTTTCTCCACCAGATCCTGGTGCATGATCGCGATCTGGCCCGTCGGGCCGCCGAAACTCACGAACCCGAGCTTGAGCCAGTACCAGAACGCCGCCGCAAATGTGACGGGCGCGGGCGGGCTCGATGTGGAGTCGGCAGTGTTGTTCATCAGGATAGTCCTTTCAAGCCGAATGTTACCGCGTGGCCGCTGTGTTGCTCGCACGTCACTGGTGGCTGGCAGCGTGCCCGCGGACCGGGCCTGGAATTGTCACAAGCAGCGCAAACATCGTGCTTTATGGTATTGTATTTACGTGGTTATCGGCTCAACCATGCTTAGGCGCGGGCACCTTACGCTTACACCATGAAAAAAATCGGCAAATACGAAATAATCCGCGAACTCGGGAAAGGCGCGACCAGCGTCGTTTACGAGGCGCTTGACCCGTTCGTCAACCGTCACGTGGCGATGAAAGTGGTCTTTCAGGAGGCGCTTGGCGACAAAGAGCACGGCCGGCGCTACCGCAAGCTGTTCGTGACCGAGGCATCACTCGCCGGCAAGCTTTCCCATCCGCACATCGTGAGCATTTACGACGCGGTTGCCGACGACGAGGCAAGCTACATCGTCATGGAGTATGTCGACGGCACGACTCTCGAGCAGTATTCGCGGCCCGAGAATCTGCTGCCGATCAACAAGGTGATCGAGATTGTTTTCAAGTGCAGCAAGGCGCTTGATTATGCGGCCAAGCACGGCGTAATCCACCGTGACATCAAGCCGGCCAACATCATGTTGTCGGGCGAGAACGACATCAAAATTACCGATTTCGGCGCGGCCCAGACCAATGCTACGGAAACGACCCAGATCACCGGTATTGGCTCGCCCGCCTACATGTCGCCGGAGCAGGTCAAAGAGCAGCAGCTGACCAACCAGACTGATATTTTCTCGCTCGGCGTCGTGCTGTTTCAAATGCTGACCGGCAAACTGCCGTTCCAGGCCAACAACAACTACAGCATGATCTATCAGATCATCAACGCCGAGGCGCTGGCGCCGAGCTCGCTGCGTTCCGAGGTGCCGCCGCAACTCGATGCCATCGTCAAGCGCGCGCTGGAAAAAGACACTGCCAGGCGCTATCAGACGTGGGAAGAGGTTTCTCATGATCTCGTTGCGGTGTTCGGCAACCTGCAGAAACCCGAGAAAAACATTCCCGACAGCGAAAAGTTCAATGCCCTGCGCAAGCTGATTTTTTTCAAGAACTTCGCCGACGTCGAATTGTGGGAAGTGCTGCGGGTGACGGCCTGGAACAAATACGTTCCGGGCCACGTGCTGATCAAGGAGGGCGACGTCGGCAAATCGTTCTTTATTCTCGCCACCGGCGAAGTCAAGATCAGCAAGCAGGGCAAGCTCCTGAATGTGTTGCGGACAGGCGATTGCTTCGGCGAGATGGCATACCTGGGCAAGAAGCAGTTCCAGCGCACCGCCAGCGTCACGGCGGCGACCGATATCACGGTGATCGAGATCAAATCGGAAGCGCTGGCACAAGCCTCGGAGTTGTGCCGCCATAATTTCAACGGGGCATTCCTGGAAATTCTGGTCGACCGTCTGTCGATGGCGAACACGCGGCTGTCGCAACTGCTTGCCGACAAGAACATCAGCGTTTTTTAGCGCGCGCCGGCCGGCCGGTGGACCGGCGCCCGGCGGCGTGCGGCCGCCCCGATTCCGTCTTGCACGAACCGCACCGGCACCGTATATTAGCCACCCATTGAACCGAAGCCGGCAGGAGCAGCATATGCATTTTGACAAGGAACTCGACGCGCGCGGACTGAATTGTCCGCTGCCGATCCTGCGCACCAAGAAGTCGCTGAACGACATGACGTCGGGCCAGGTGCTGCGCGTGATGGCCACCGATCCGGGGTCGGTCAAGGATTTCCAGGCGTTTTCCAAGCAGACCGGCAACGAGCTGCTGTCGTCCGAAGCGGCGAGCAGCGAATTTATTTTCTTCATGAAGAAAAAATAGCAGCCGGCCGGCGCATTCGATCGCATGGAATAACCCATGAATAAACTGGTTGGATTTTTCGTGCTGGCGGTTGTTGTCCAGCTCGCGCCCGCAGTCGCGCACGCGAATCCGCCGACGGGTTGGCCGTTTATCGAGTTCAACGAGGCGGTGCGCACGGCAAAACGCGTGAACAAGCCGCTGTTTGTTTATTTCGGTTTTCCGACCTGCCCGTATTGCGAAATCGCCAACAAAAACACGTTCTCGGCCGATGCATTGCGTAAAATCTACACCGGTCATTACGTGCTCGCCTATTTCGATATACGCGGCAATCCCGATGATCCCATTACGTTGCCCGCGGGAGAGAAACTGACGCGCGCGGAGGCTATCAAGCGCCTGAGATCAAGTCCCGTTCCGGCCTGGATGTTTGTGAGCCCGGACGGCAGGGAAATTCTCATGCGGCGCGGTTCGCGCACCCCGGTGGACGCTTTCATGCAGTTCGATCAGTATGTGTCGGGCAAGGCGTACGAACGCACCTCGTTTGAGGCGTTTCTCGCGCAACGCGGGCAGCACGAGGCGAAGCCGCCGGAATAGCCGTTATGGCCGAAATGTGGCGGGTGATAGACACCGGGCTGCGCTCCGCGGCGCAGAATATCGCCCTGAATCGCGCGTTGCTTGAGGCGCGCCATGCCGAGGAAATTCCCAGCACATTACGCTTCTTGCGATTTACGCCGTGCGCGCTGCTCGCCTGCCGTCAGAGCCCCGCACAGGAACTCGATCTACGCTATTGCGGGTCCGGCAACGTCGCGGTGCAGCGGCGTATCACCGGCGGCGACGCTATTTATGCCGACGAAACAAACCTCGGCTGGGAGCTTTATCTGCACCGGCGCGATGTCGGCGCGGTTGATATTGAGGCCGTCGCCAAGCGTGTTTGCCATGCCGCGGCGACCGCGATTGGAGCGCTTGGCGTGGACGCGCGATTTCGTGCACGCCACGATATCGAGGTCGACGGCCGCGTGATTTCGCGTGGCGGCGGCGCGTTCGACGGTGACGCGTTGTTGTATCAGGGCGTATTGCAAATCGACAGTGATGCCGGCAAGATGCTGCGCGTTTTGCGCACGCCGGCGGCCGGTTGGGCGGACGCGGCGCGCGAACGCATTAGCGACCTGAAAAGTCTGCTCGGCGCCGGTCTCGACCCCGCGCGCATCAGGTCCAACATGATTGCCGCGTTCGAGAGCGAATTCGAGGTTGAATTCCAGGACGGGGATCTCTCGCTGACCGAGCATGCCCGCTATCTGCGGGCGTTGGCGGAGATCGATACGCCGGACTGGATCAACCTGGTGCTGCAACCGGCGACCGATGCGCCAGTCTGCGCCGCGGTGCAAAAATACGCCGGCGGCGTGTTGCGCGCAAGTCTGATTTATGACCGTATCGCATGCCGCATCAAGCAGGTGTGGTTCGGCGGCGACGTTGCCGTCGCTCCGTTGCGCACGCTCGACGATCTTGAAGCGGCGCTGCGCGACACGGCGGTCGAGCGCCTCGCCTACAACGTGCGCACTTTTTTCGCGGGACGGCTGATCGACATGCCGCTGCTCGCGCCGGACGATTTTGTCACCGTCGTGCGGTGCGCGCTGAAACTGCCGCTCGTCGCGCAAAATCCGTAAGCCCTGTTGATCGCCAGGACGATGCGCCGCGCGCTTGGCGGGGGGCGGCCCATCAGGCGCCGCTGCCCGGGTCGTCGACAAACGCCGCTTCGCCCTGCCACAGCATGTCGTAGCCAAGTTCCTTGCTGTCCGTGCACAGCTCGGCGTCGTCCATGGCCACCCCGGACTTGAGTTTGACGGTGTTGAAAAGCATTTTGGCGCCGTAGGGAAACGATACCGGATCAAACATGAGTTTCTCCTTGATAAAAGCGGCTTGCGTGCGGTATGCAAGGATTGCGAAAAAAACGCTTTGCGCAAGTAGCGCGTCCCGCTTAGGCGGACGAACCCAGTGTCCGGCGCGCTGCGGCCACGACCTGGCGCACGCCACGCCACAGCCTGGGCAGCAGCCACGCCATTAGTATGACCAGCACGAGCAGAATGGCGAGCAGTGCCAGCGGGTGCTTGAATGCAAACCAAACCGCGCCTGCCGCCAGCGTGTCTTCAGCCACCGACGCCGTCCAGTTGCTGAATGGTTCGGGTGAGGTGTTGATCAGCACGCGGCTGCCCGCTTTGGTGAAGTGCGCGCCGGCCGCCAGGGTGCCGCCGAGAATTGCCGCGGCCAGCGCCAGCGCGGCACTTTGATCCGCGACCGCGGCCGCCGCGAGCAACGCCCCGCCCGGTATCCGGATGAAAGTCTGGAACGTGTCCCACACGCTGTCGAAGCCCGGAATCTTGTCGGCGCCGAATTCGACCGCGAACGTGATGCCGGTGACCGCCATCACCGCCGGGTGCGCGACGATCTCAAGGTCCGGCGGCAGCTCGATCATGCCGAAATAATGCAAGGCGCCGAGGAAAAACACTACGGCATACAGCCGCAAGCCGCTCGCCCAGCCGAGCCCGGCCGCCATTGCAATCGGCGCAACCCATTCCATATCTGCTGATCCCGTGATGCGTGCCGCAGTGTAACTCGCCGCTTTTCGTGCGGGCAATTGTGCGCGAGTTATCCCTCAATCACGCCGATACGCACGTAAATCTTGCGAATGTGGGCGCGCAGTCGCGGCAACTGGCGCGCCAGGATGATCGCGCCGACGACACAGCATGCGCCGCCGATGAACAGCGTATGGCCGGCGCCGATCGCATGCGCCAGCGCGCCGGCGGCGAAGCTGCCGAGCGGGCTCATGCCGAGAAAGGCGACCGTAAAAAAACTCATCACGCGGCCGCGTTTCTCGTCGGCGACTATGGTTTGAAAAATCATGCTCACCCCCATGCCGACCAGAATAATGCCAAAGCCGGTCAGCGTGATCGCGATCAGCGATAGCCACAGCAGTTTCGATTCGCCGAACACCATGAGGCTGGCGCCCGCGAGGCCCGCGCCGAACACGATATGGCGCGCGAGCCCGCGCACGTCTTTGCGCGAGGCGAGGTAGATGAGGCCGCTCGAGCCGCCGAGTCCCGCGGCGCCGATCAGAAAGCCCAGCATGCGGGCATCGCCCTGAAACACCTCGGCGGCGAAGATGGGCATCAGCGCCTGGTACGGGGTTGCCATGAAACTCACGAGCGCCACGATCGGCAGCAGGACCCGCACCGGCACCAATTTTGCCGCGTAGTCGGCGCCTTCCTTGAGACCGCGCCACAGCGATGCGCCCGCCGCCTTGCTGGTGCGCCCTTCGATCTGCATTAATGCAATGACGATAATCACCGCGATCTTGCTGATGCCATTGGCGAGAAAGCAGAACGCTTCGCTCGAGATGGCGATCAGGATGCCGGCGAGGCTCGGGCCTATCATGCGGCCGGCGTTTTGCACGAATCCATTCATGGCGATCGCGCCCGGCAAATCGTGTTTGCCCGGCACCAGTTCCGAGACGAACGACTGCCGGATGGGCGTGTCGGTGGCCATCACCACGCCCAGGAGTGCTGCCATCACCATGATGTGCCACACCTCGATCAATTCCATATAGGTGAGCAGTGCGAGCGCCATCGCCTGCGCCAATGCCAGCGCCTGCGACGCGATCAGGAGCTTGCGGCGGTCGAAGCGGTCCGCCCACAAACCGCCCAGCGGCGCGAAAATGAGGATCGGAATCTGGCTGGCGAATGCGGTGACGCCGAGCAGGAAGGCCGAGCCGGTCATGCGGTAAACGAGCCAGCTCATCGCGACCTGCTGCACCCAGGTGCCGAGCAGCGACAGCGACTGGCCGAAGAAATACAACCGGAAATTACGATAGCGGAAGGCGCGCAGCGCGTGAATCATGGCGCCGCCCGGCGTAACCGATGGAGCGAGGAGTTGACGGGCGGGCGCGGGCGCGCGCCGCTCATCCTAGGGTCCCTAACACCATGAAACGCGCGATGCGCTGTCACGATTTTGGCTCAGAACGCGAAGCGAGACACGCGGCTTAGTCATTCTAAGCAAGTGGCTTGCGACAATGTTATGGGCCAAAACTCGTGCCAGCCCGAAGGGTTGCAGCCAGAATCGGCGCTGGCGTCGTTGCTCGTCTTGCGAATACATTGAGTATTCGCTTCACCGGGCGCCTTGCCATCACCAATTCTGGCTGCAACGCACGCGTGTTTCATGGTGTTAGGGACCCAAACGCTCAAGCTGCGCGCGCAGCTTGGCGAGCGTGGTCTCTAACTGCACCAGGCGCTGGCGTTCCAGATCGACGACCGCGGCCGGTGCGCGCTCGACGAAGTTCGAATTGGCGAGCTTGGCGCGCGTCTTGTCGATATCGCTTGCGAGCCGCTCAATTTCCTTGCCGAGCCGCGCGCGTTCGGCGACTACGTCGACCTCTATCTTGAGCATCAGTTTGTAGTCATCGACGATCGAGACCGGCGCATCCACCTGCGGCAACTCATCGACGATGGTGATTTCGGACAGCCGCGCCAGCGGCATCAGATAGGGTGTGAATGCGGCGAGCGTCGCGCGGTCCCCGTGCGCGAGCAATGGCACTTTTTGCTGCGGGCCGAGGTTCATCTCGCTGCGCAGGGTGCGGCACGCGTTGGTAAGTTGCTTGAGCAGTGCCACGTGCTGCTCGGATTTTTC
>JAYVME010000399.1:0-3528 GCA_043759115.1 Betaproteobacteria bacterium
CCGATCACCGGCGAGATCACTTACGGCATCGAGCGCCTCGCCATGTACCTGCAAGGCGTCGCCAACGTGTTCGATCTGGTATGGACGCCGGGCGTGACCTACCGCGACGTCTATCATCAGAATGAAGTCGAGCAGTCGACCTATAACTTCGAAGCGTCGAACGCCGCGATGCTGTTCGAACATTTTAGCCACTACGAGAGCGAAGCCAAACGCCTGATGGCCGCGGCACTCGCGCTGCCCGCCTACGAAATGGTGTTGAAAGCCGCGCATACGTTCAATCTGCTCGATGCGCGCGGCGCGATTTCGGTCACCGAGCGCGCTGCCTACATCGGGCGCATACGCAATCTTGCGCGCAGCGTGTCGCAGGGGTATTTCGACTCGCGGCTGCGCCAAAGCTTCCCGATGTGCGCGCCCGGGCAGCTCGAAAAGCTCGGCATCGACATCGCCAGTCTGCACGCGGCGTTGCGCGAGCGGCAAACCGCATGAGCGCGAACCTGCTCGTCGAGTTGTTCACTGAAGAGTTGCCGCCCAAGGCGTTGTCCAGACTCGGACAGGCATTTGCCAACGGGATTCGTACTGTGCTTGTGGAACAAGGATTAGTCGAAAACCTGGACATGGATGACGGCACTGATCCTCTCAAAGTCTTTGCAACACCCCGGCGCTTGGCGGCGAAAATTGCGGGCGTACTAGAGCGCGCGCAAGATCGCACCGAAACGAAAAAATTAATGCCGGTGAAAATCGCTTACGGTAACGATGGCCCCACGCCGGCATTGCTTAAGCGTCTTGAAAAGGAGGGTTTTCCGGCGGGAAGTTTTGGAAGCCAGATTAAGGAACGGCTTCAAGAACGCGAAGGCTACGTATTTTTCGAGCAGACGATTCCCGGACTCACACTCGTTGCCGCATTGCAGATTGCGTTGGAAGAAGCGATCACGAACCTGCCGATGCCCAAGGTGATGAGCTACCAGTTGGCCGACGGCACAACCACCGTGCATTTCGTGCGGCCGGCGCGTGGGCTGGTTGCACTGCATGGCGCGGAGATCGTGCCGGTCAGCATATTGGGACTTAAAGCGGGCCGCATCACTCACGGCCACCGCTTTCAGGGCGTGAAGGACATTTCCGTTGCAACGGCGGATGCCTATGAAGACGCCCTCGCGACGCACGGCCACGTCATCGCATCGTTTGACGAGCGCCGCGCCGACATCGCGCATCAGCTCGCAGACCACGCGGCCGCGTTGAAAGCCTCGTTGGGCGCGGCTGCGGACTATGCTCCCCTGCTCGATGAAGTCACCGCGCTGGTCGAACATCCGACCGTTTACGCGGGTGAGTTCGAGCCGGAGTTTCTCGCGGTGCCGCCGGAATGCCTGGTGCTGACCATGCGCCAGAACCAGAAATATTTTCCGCTCTTCGACGGCGCCGGCAAACTCATCAACAAGTTTCTCATCGTGAGCAACATGCGGCTCGCCGACCCGAAAAACATCGTCGAAGGCAACCAGCGCGTCGTGCGCCCGCGCCTGGCCGATGCGCGCTTTTTCTTCGAGACTGACAAGAAAACCCGCCTTGAAGACCGCGTGCCGCAACTCGCCAAGGTCGTGTATCACAACAAGCTGGGCAGCCAGCTCGAGCGTGTCGAACGCGTGCGTGAGCTCGCGACCAAAATCGCCGGTCTGATCGGTGCCGAACCCAAACTCGCCAACCGCGCCGCATTCCTGGCCAAGGCTGATCTCGCCACCAATATGGTCGGCGAATTTCCGGAATTGCAGGGCATTATGGGCCGTTACTACGCACTCGCAGATGGCGAAGACGCGCGCGTGGCGGACGCCATCGAGCAGCACTATCGGCCGCGGTTCGCCGGCGATGCGCCGCCAAAAAACGACGTTGCGATGGCGCTCGCATTGGCTGACAAGCTGGAAACGCTGGCCGGGATGTTTGGCATCGGCCAGCAACCGACCGGCGACAAGGATCCGTTCGCGTTGCGGCGACATGCGTTAGGTGTTATCCGCATACTCGTCGAGAACAACCTCGCGATATCGTTTCACGATCTCGTGAATGCTGCTTTTGCCGCATTCCAGCCAGGCCTGCTGAGCAATGCGCACACCGATCTGACAGTATTCATACATGAACGGTTGCGCGGTTACCTGCGCGACGGAGGATATACCGCCAATGAAGTTGAAGCGGTGCTTTGCGGGCCCCTAAACCGGCTCGATCAAGTACCCCGCCAGCTGGCGGCAGTGCGTGCGTTCGCGAGCTTGCCCGAAGCCGCCAGCCTCGCTGCGGCGAACAAGCGCGTGGCGAATATCCTCAAGCAGGCCGAGGCCAAAGGTGAATCGTTCAAGCAAGCGGAAGCCGGTAAACTGCAGGAGCCCGCCGAACGCGTGCTGTTCCATGCAATCAAATCAGCCGTCACGCTCGCGACGCCGCTTTTTGAGCAGGGTGACTACACCGGGTATCTCAAAACCTTTGCCATCCTGAAATCGCCGGTCGACGCATTCTTTGAATCAGTCATGGTCATGGTGGACGACACAGAACTAAGGACAAATCGATTGGCTCTGCTGACGGATCTGCGCCTTGCCATGAACCGCGTCGCCGACATCTCCAAGCTCGCCGCCTGACCATGTTCCGCCTCACCCCTCACGCCTCACGCCTCACGCTCTTATGAAACTCATCATCCTCGACCGCGACGGCGTGATCAACTACGACAGCGCCGAGTTCATCAAGAAGCCCGCGGAATGGAAGCCGATCCCGGGCAGCCTGGAGGCGATTGCGCGCCTGAATCAGGACGGTTACCGCGTGGTGGTCGCCACCAATCAGTCCGGCGTCGGCCGCGGGCTGCTCGACATGGCGGCGCTCAACGCCATCCACGACAAGATGCACAAGGCGGTTGCCCATGTCGGCGGCCGCATCGATGCCGTGTTCTACTGCCCGCACGCGCAGGAAGCCAATTGCAACTGCCGCAAACCCAGGCCGGGGCTGCTGGAAGACATTGCGCACCGCTTCAACGCCGAACTCGCGGGCGTGCCGTGCATCGGCGACTCATTGCGCGACTTGCAGGCGGCGGAGGCGGTCGGCGCGCTGCCGATCCTGGTGCGCACCGGCAAGGGCGCGCAAACCGCCGCGGCGGGCGGGATGCCGGCGAACACACGGACCTACGCCGACCTCAACGAGGCGGTGAAGTCGATCATTCAATGAGCGTTCTGCTGCGCTCGTGCCTGTTCGCCGCTTTTCAGCTCCTCATCACACCGCCGTTTGCCATCATCGCGCTGCTGACGTTTCCATTCGACGCATTCACGCGCTATCGCATCATCAGAATCTGGACGCGGCTCATCCTGTCGGCGTCCGCAGTCATCTGCGGCATCCATTACCGCGTGGTGGGGGCCGACAATATCCCCGCGCAGGCGTGCGTTGTACTGTCCAAGCACCAGTCGGCGTGGGAAACGCTCGCGTTTCAGGTGATTTTCCCGCCCCAAGTCTACGTGATCAAGCGCGAACTGCTGTGGATCCCGTTTTTCGGCTGGGGGCTCGCCATGACAT